>JBKJMF010000381.1:0-2690 GCA_046596525.1 Devosia sp.
CCGTCGAGTTCATGTGCGACTACCTGCGCATGGTCACCCTCGGCAGCAACGTCGCCCACGAGATGGAGGCGCTGATGGACGAGGAACTCGATACCCATCACCAGGAGAACGAGCGCCTCGTCGGCGCCATCCAGGCGCTGGCCGACGCCACCCCGGCACTCGGCATCGTCGCGGCGGTGTTGGGGGTGATCAAGACCATGGGTTCGATCAGCGAGCCGCCCGAAGTTCTCGGCCACATGATCGGTGGCGCGCTGGTCGGCACCTTCCTCGGCGTGTTCGTCGCCTATGGCTTCTTCGGCCCGATGGCGCAGTCGTTGCGCGGCATATTCGAGGCCGAGTCGAAGTACTTCCTGTCGATGAAGGTGGGCATGCTGGCTCAGATGTCGGGCTATGCCCCCGCCATCGCCGTCGAGTTCGCCCGCAAGGCGCTGATGTCGGAGGTGCGGCCGACCTTCGCCGAGATCGACGAAGCCACCGCTAACCTGCCGGCCTCCTGAGGACCCGCGCCATGGCCCGCAACGAACAACCCTTCATCATCAAGCGAAGCAAGCGGGTCGCCCACGCCCACCACGGCGGCGCCTGGAAGATCGCCTACGCCGACTTCGTCACCGCCATGATGGCGTTCTTCCTGCTGCTCTGGCTCATCAGCATGACCACGCCGGAGCAGAAGAAGGGCCTCGCCGACTATTTCGCGCCCCCAAACGTCAGCGAGAGCACCAGCGGCGCCGGCGGCGTCATGGGCGGCTTGGCCTTTGCCGAAGATGGCGCCAAGATCTCCGCCGATTCCAACAAGGACGCCCTCACCGCGCCTGAAAGCAGCGAAGCAGGGCCACAGATGGAAGCCCGTGGCGGCGTCGCCGAAATCGGTGGCAGCAACTACGACGCGATCCGCGCGTCCGACGTCACCCTGAGGTCACGCTACAATCAGGATTATCACGCCGCCGCGGCCAGCATCCGCCAAGCCTGGCAGGCCCTGCCCGATATCACCAAGATCGCCGACAACCTGCTGGTGCGCGAGACCGAGAACGGTCTCGACATCGAGATCATCGACCAGGAAGGTCGTCCGATGTTCCCGGAGGGCTCGAAGTACCCGTTCGAGCCGACCCGCAAGGCCATCGCCGCCCTCGCCCCGATCCTGCAGAAGCTGTCGAACCAGATCACCATCTCAGGCCACACCGCCGCCGGCGCCGTCTACGACAACCCGCGCTACGGCGCCTGGGACCTCTCGAGCGACCGCGCCAACGCGGTGCGCGCGATACTCGGCGAGTTCGGCCTCTCCGACGACCGCATCCGCGGCGTCAACGGCAGCGCCTCGTCCGAGCCCCTATTCCCCAACGACCCCTACCTCGCCGGCAACGGCCGCGTGCAGATCACCGTCCGCTACGAGGCGCCCCCGGTCCCGGCCGGCCTGAAACCGTAATGCAGCGGAATCCAAGGCAACAAAAAAGGCCCCCGCAGGGGCCTCTTCCGTCGTTGCACTGTCAGGACTTGTCCTTCAGCGCCACGGGCGTTCTTAGAGCGCCTTCAGGTTCGTCGCCGAAACCTTGCCGTCACGGCCCTTTTCGAGCTCGTAGCTCACCTTCTGACCTTCGGCGAGGCCGGAAAGGCCCGAACGCTCGACGGCAGAGATGTGGACGAAAGCGTCCTTCGAACCATCGTCCGGCTGAATGAAGCCGAAGCCTTTGGTGGTGTTGAAGAACTTAACGGTGCCTTCGATCATGATGGCCCCCTTTCAATTGTCGTGCGCGGGATATTCCCGCTCTGCACGCGTTCCTCGTTCGGCGACATGCCGACCGGGTCTAAACGTTCACAATATCAAGAGGTAGCCAATTAGACCGCAAGCGGCCGAAGCTGGTAGCGCCAGATGGAAGCGAAACGTGCTCGGCCTTATCTGCCACCATTGCGCCTTAATCAAGGCGTGATCGAACGATTTTATCGATAAGGCGCCAGATCGACCTCGTCGACCACGCGTTCGAAGCTCTCCAGTTCGCTGCGCACGCGATACAGCAGCGGCCCGGTCTCATGCGGCAACAACGCCACCACCTGGCACAGCGCCGACGGCCGCGCGATATCGCGCGAGCCACGGGCCATGGTCAGCCGCTGCCCGACGTGGAATCTGTGCACCGGATGGGCTGTCGCGTGCTGAGGCGCCTGCCTACGGAACTCGGCGACAGTGTTGCCCGCAGCATCACCCATGGGCGGAGCGGCGCGCTTTGCCTTGCCGACAGCCTGCCGGCGCGTCACCGGCACGGCAATGCTCTTGAACGATTCCACGAATATTCCTGGGACACGAGTCCGGCGTCACGGGCGCGACACCGGTATCTTTAGCTGAAGCCTTGTATCCACCTTAGCATAACTTGCCTTCCGGCGACAGGCGCTTGTCCCGCGGCACATCCGCCCCTACCCTCGAACGCATGGATCAGCTCTGCGCCCTGATCGCCGCTATCGCCCTCGGCTTCTGCACGCCGCAAACCGCGACGCCATATTTCTTCGACGTCTCCGCCGATGCATTGCCGGCCAAGATCGGCTCCCCCAACGCCATGGGCGCCAGCGCGGCCGACCTCGACGGTGACGGCGATCTGGATCTCGCAATCGCCATCGAGAACGGCCGCAACCGGCTGCTCCTCAACGATGGCACCGGCCGCTTCACCGAGGCCCCGCTTGACGGCCCGAGCGGCGACCACGAGGAC
>JBKJMF010000556.1:0-4078 GCA_046596525.1 Devosia sp.
CGACCGGTTTGCAGTCATTGCGCGCCGCCGCAATCAGCTCGGTGATCGAGCCGGTGCCGAACTGCGCCAGGTTGTTGTAGATCGGGTTTTCCCACACGAGGAACTTGGGCCGCTTGGCCTGGAACTCGCGCGAGGTGAGATACGAGGTGACCGCGCCGAACTGGTTGCCGCCGGTTATCGCCATGTTGGCCACCGGCAGGCTCGAATATTGCGCGAGGAACCCCGAGAAGTTCGGCACCAGCGCATCCGAAAAGCTGGTGCCGACCAGCGCGATCTCGTCATTGGCCGCGCCTTCCTCGGTGCCGCCGCTATCGCCGAAGATGTCGAGGCTGGCGTCGGCACTGGCGACTTCCACGGTCTCGTAGGCGGTGCTGATCACCGGCGGCAGGCTGAGGACGCAATAGGCCTGCAACTCGCGGCGCATGCCGGAGACGGCGAGCTCGGCACCGGTAGCCTTGGTCTCGTAGATCACCGGGGTGACGTCGGCATAGGCCGGCAGCGCCTTGATCATGCCGCCGATCAGCTGCGCCGCGGTTTCGGCGCCCTTCGAGGTCCAGTGGAAGTCCGAGCGGAAGAACGGCGGATTGGCGCCGTCGGTCGTGCGCAGGGCCGACAGCAGGTCGACCGCGATCACGCCCTTGGCGCTGAGCCGCTTCACCTGGTCCTCGTAGACCGCGGTGGCCACGTCCTCGTCGAAGCCGAAGAGCTTGGCTTCCTCGGGCAGGTAGGTCGGCAGCGTCACGCTTTTGGTCGGGATCGGCACATAGAGCATTGTCGTGCCGCGCGCCTTCAGCGCCTCGGCGAGCTTGCCCATCTGGCTCGTCGTGTCATCGGTAAACGGATGCTGCATGCGCAGGTCCGCGAAGATGCGGAAGAAGAACCCGTCCTTGCCTTCAACCGAGGGCAGGGTTGGGTTGTCTTCCAGGTGTTTGCAGCCGAAGGCCGAGTTGGCAGCGAGCGCCGGGTTCGCCGAAAGCAGGGCGGCCAGTGCCGCGCCGAGCAGCAGGGTCTTGTTCATTGGCAAGGTCCTCATTGCAACGTCTCCGTCGAGGCGGTGAGCTGGGGTTCGAGCGTGCGGAGCAGGTTCTCCGCCATGGTCCGGATATTGAGCGTCTCGGACGCCGCGGCGATCCTGAGGTAGCCCTTGGCTTGTTCGATCTCCGCCGGCTCCGGCACCCCGGCGAGCAGCACGAAGGCGAGATCGAGCGCTGCCTTGGCGTCGCCACCCCGGGCCGAGACGATCAGCAGTTCATCGGCCCGCGCCGGATCGAGGCCGAACGGCTTGCCGGCGCGATACATCGCGATCAGCCCATCACGGGCCACTGGATCGTCCTTGGCGGCCAGCTTCTCGAGTAGCTCCCGCGACTCGGCGAGGTTTTTGGGCTGGTCCAGGAACACGTTCGCGTTGAGCAAGCGGATCAGGGGACGCACGGCGGATGTGCGTCCGTTCTCGGCGGCGCGCCGGTAGTAGCGGGCCGCGGCATCGATGGTCTCGGGATCGTTGTCGGCCTCGATGCGCTTGGCGAGATAATATTGCGCCAGGTCGTCGCCGGAATCCGCCAGCCGCTGCATTTCCTTGTAGCTGACGTCCTTGCCGGCAATCATGCGGTTACGGATCAGCTTTAGCGGATCGACTGGCTTGGCAACGCGCTGCTTGCCGACGTTCTGTCCCGGCTTGCACGGACCCGGCACCATCGGCCTGGCTCGCTCCGAGCTGCTCGACAGCGACTCTGGCACCCGCACCATACAGGTGGCGGCACTGGCCGGGCTGGCCATAGCCAAAGTCGCTGCGGCGAATGCTGCGAGTGAGATGGCGCGGATCATTCGGTCACCTGCTCGGCGGGGGGCGCATCCCACAGCTTGGTCTGGCCGAGATAGCGCACCGGGAACTCCCAGATCACCACTTCGGGCGGGGTATCGCGCAGCGTGGCGCTTTCGAGGAAGGCGCGCATCGGGGCCACCGGGCCCTTGCCCTCTTCGGCGAGGTTCAGCACGTCCGACCCCAGCGCGACCTTCAGGCTCTCGCCAAAGCTCCATTGCGGGTTGGCGCTGTAGCTGGTGCCGGTGAGGACGAACGGAATGGAGGAGGGCCCGAAGATGTCGACGGACGAGGCTGCAGGGGGCGCAGTGGCCTCGCGCGGCACGACAGTCTCCGGACCCAGACCGACGAGAGGTGCCAGCCCGCCGGTAACGATGAATTTCGACAGATCGCCTTCGCGCGGCACGGGCGCGACATCGGCGATGGTGTAGGCGATGTCGCGCTTGCCCAGCGTCTCGCCCACCGCGTCCGCCACCACTTCGGCGCCGAGCGGTGTCCAGTGCGTGTCGGTGGTGAGAAACAGCTGTCCCTCGGACTTGGTCTCGAGTAGCGGGGCGCGGGTCTCGATGTTCTTGATGCCGGCATTGTCGAGGACAGTGCGGAAGTCCTCGTACAGCCGCTCGAGATCGGTCGGGATCGCGGCGAAGCTGACGTGTTCGCGATAGATGTCGGCCTTGGCGGGCAGGGGAACCACGACGAGTTCGACGCCCTTGGCTGCCAACTCGTCGCGCACGGCGATGACGCCGACCGCAGCTTCTGCGAGATCGGGAGTGCGCTTCAGTGTCGCCTCGAATTCTTCCTTCGAGAACAGCCAGCCATCGTCGCCGACCACCACGCCCGGACGTCCCTCGCGGAACGCCAGGTAGCGGGCCGCCCCCATCGCATCGATCGAGGGCAGCCGGTGCGGCATGATCTTCTTGTAGTAGGTGTCGATCTGGACCGCGGCTTCGCCGTTCAGATACTCCACCGCCGATTTCGGCATCTCGGCGATGTCGCGGCCGAGCCCGGTGACGAACTCGTAGTTGGCGATCACCGCATAGCCGAGGAACAGCACGGGCAGGGCGAAGGCCGGCGCGGCGGAAACGAGGCTCTTGGCGCTCAGAGTGGTAGCGGGCATCGATGCCTCCTCAGAACTGGAAGTAGAGGAACGGGGAGTAGGTCTGCTCGGCGAGCCGCATCAGGCAGAACACCGCCAGTGCACTGAGGCTCACCGCCTTGACGAGGCTGGTGGCAGCCGCCGATGCCGTGCCGTCGGCATTGACCGTGATCTGCGGCTCCCACACGTGCCGCATCCGCGGCTCGGCGATGGTGATGGCGATCGCGATGGCGAGCATGGTCATCGCCTCGCGGCTGACCATCCACGCGACTTCCGGCCGGATGCCGATGCCGTTGAAGCCGAACATGCCGGCATACATCTGGAACGCCTGGCCGACGTCGGGGGCGCGGAACATCACCCAGCCGAGCACGACCGCGATGAAGCAGAGCGGCAGGCTCCACCAGTAGTTCTGCGCGGTCTTGTCGTAGCCGGTGAGGCGCTCGACGACGAGGATGCCGCCGTGCCACACGCCCCACAGGATGAAGGTGAAGGCGGCGCCGTGCCACAAGCCGCCCAGCAGCATGACGAGGAACAGGTTCACGTAGGTGCGGACCACGCCCTTACGATTGCCGCCCAGCGAAATGTAGAGGTAGGTCCTGAGCCACGTGCTCAGTGAGATATGCCAGCGCCGCCAGAACTCGGTGATCGAGCGGCTGATATAGGGCATGTTGAAGTTCTCGGCGAAACGGAAGCCGATCATCAGCGCCAGCCCGATCGCCATCGCCGAGTAGCCGGCGAAGTCGAAATAGAGCTGCATCGAGTAGGCGAGGGCGCCCAGCCAGGATTCGGCCATCGTCGGGTTCGGCGCCGAGAACATGGCGTCGGCAAGCGGCGCCACCGGGTCGGCGATCAGCACCTTCATCGAGAGGCCGATCAGGAAGCGCTGCCAGCCGGCGTTGAACAGCTCCCAGCTGTGCTCGCGATGCTCGAACTGCGGCGCCAGGTCCTTGTAGCGCAGGATCGGGCCGGCCACGAGCTGAGGAAACAGTGCAAGAAATGCCGCGAAGTCGATGATGTTGCGCGAGACCTTGGCGTCGCCGCGGTAGACGTCGACCAGGTAGCTGATCGAGTGGAAGACATAGAACGAGATGCCGATCGGCAGCAGCAGCTGCCAGTGGATGCCCAGCGCGTCCGGTGTCGTCCCCCACAGCTCGGCGAAGCTG
>JBKJMF010000587.1:0-13633 GCA_046596525.1 Devosia sp.
TCCGCGGCTCGCCATTCTTCATCCAGCTGTTCATGTTTTACTCGCTGGCGCTGGCCTTCAACCTCAGCGTCAGGATCAGTGGGCCCAGCACCAGCGGATTGAGAACGATCCAGTCGATTCCCAACGGCTTCCAGACGCTGAGGTTGAAGGCCAGCGCCAGCGAGTAGAACATGAACAGCTGGATGAAGAATGGCGAGCCGCGGAAGGCGTAGATGTAGCCGCGGCAGAAACCCGAGATCAGCTTGTTCGGCGACGCCTTGCCGAAGGCGAAGAAGATGGCGAGGACGAAGCCGAGCGGGATCGAGGCGACGGCGAAATAGATGTTGAACATCGCCGGCCGCGCCATGAGGCCGATATCGTGGAGGATCGGGGCGAGGAAATCGCTCATGCCGCCGCTCCCCCGGCCGTCGCCATGCCGCGGCTGGCCCAACGGGTCAGCGCCGCGAACGCCTTCTCGGAGAGGAAGGTGAGGATGATGTAGAAGCCGAGCAGGACCATGTAGTAGGCCCAGCGCCAGTCGGGGTGCACTAGTCCCGCCGATCGCGTGAAGTTCGGCGAGCCCAGCCGATCGGCCCACAGCACGATGTCGGCGATCTGCAGCAGCGACAGCAGCGACGTCGACTTGATGATCAGCATCCACACGTTCGACAGGCCGGGCAGGGCGTAGACCCACATCTGCCGAATGTGGAAACGCCACAGCACCTGCGCGCTGCTGAAGCCATAGGCTCGCGCCGCTTCGAGTTGCCCCTTGGGCACCGCCTTCATCGCTCCGGAGATGACGTTGGCGGCGAAAGCGCCGTACACAATGCCGAGCGAGACGCAGGCGAGGATCAGATACTCGGGCGTGCCGAGGAACCAGTTCGCGGCATCGCAGGGCGGCCAGACACCAACATTGGCGGCAAGCGTCTCGGGGGTGCAGACCGCCTGGGCACGGATCCACTCGACCAACTGCTCGAAGGCCAACGGGAAGAACAGGAAGAACAGCACGTCCGGTACGCCGCGGACGATGTTGATGTAGAGGGCAGCAATGGCCCGCAGCGGGGCGAAGCTGGAGTTCCTCGCGGCCGCCCCGAGCAGACCCATGGCCAGCGCCACCAACGCGCCGAACACCGCGGCGGCCAGCGTGTATTGCACGCTGGCGTACCAGCTCAGGTGCTTGCCATTAGTGAAATAGCCCAGCCAGAACAGTAGATCGTCGCCGATCCCGTCCTTCATCCACTGTGGCAGGAAGTCGAGCATGCCCGGGCTCGAAAGGCCGGGGCGGGTTAGCCCGCCCCGGCAATCACTCAGCCGCCGGCGAAGATCGGGCCCTTCTTGTCCGGGAACCACTTGATGATCAGCGCGTCGAGCGTGCCGTCCTTTTTCATGGCGTCGAGCGCGGTGTTCAGCTTGCCCTCGAGTTCGTCGTCGGCCTTGCGCAGGCCGAGGCCTACGCCGCCGCCGATTGCAACTTCAGGTCCGACCAGTTCGAGCACGCCGCTCGAACCGGCAACCACCTCGCTCAGGTAGTTGCCGTCAGCGAGGATGACGTCGACGTTGCCGGCATTGAGGTCGGCCAGCGCCTGGTCGGCGTTCTCGAACGTCTTGATGGTGTTGCCCGAACCGAAGTTCTCGGTGGCGTAGGCGGACTGGATGGTGCCGCCCTGCACGCCGATGTTCTTGCCGCTCAGAGCGGCGAAATCGAGCGCGGTGCCGGTGCGGACCATGTAGCGCGACGGATCGGGCGGGAAGTATTCCTGGCTGAAGTCGATGGTCTGCTTGCGCTCATCGGTGATCGACATGCCGGCAGCGATCAGGTCGTAGTTGCCGGCCACAAGGTTCGGGATGATCGAATCCCACTCGTTGACCTGGAACGTGCATTCGAGCGCCGCGCGCTTGCATGCCTCGCCGGCGACGTCGATATCGAGCCCGGCCGGCTTGCCGGCGTCGTCGAGGAAGTTCCACGGCGCATAGGCGCCTTCAGTGGCGACGCGGATGGCCTGCGCATTGGCGCCGGTCGCGAACATCGCGAGGGCCACAGCCGCTGCAGCCAAAACGAACTTGTGCATGATCTCTCCTGTGTGCCGCCGGTCTTGGCCGGCGTTACTGGCCGGTCCCATCATCGGCCGATTGTTGCGCGCCGCCCGCGGGCAGCACAGGACGGCAACGCTAGCGCTTTTTACCGTTCGGTCAATCGTTAGAAGATTGTTGCAGTCAGCCGTGGCCGGCAGCGCTGAGAAACTGCTTGAGCCGCGTCGATTTGGTGGCGCCGAACACCTCGGCTACCGTCCCCTCTTCCTCGATCTTGCCCTGGTGCAGGAAGATCACCCGGTCGGCGATGGTCTTGGCGAACTGCATGTCGTGGGTGACGAGGATCATCGTCCGCCCCTCGTCGGCGAGCAGCTTGATCACCCGCAGCACTTCGACCTCGAGCTCGGGATCGAGCGCCGAGGTCGGTTCGTCGAACAGCATCACCTTGGGGTTGATGCACAGTGCCCGGGCAATCGCCGCCCGCTGCTGCTGGCCGCCGGAAAGCTGGCTCGGGTAGCTGTCCGCCTTGTCGCGGATGCCGACCTTGGCCAGCATTGCCAGCGCCTCGGCATGCACCTCGGCCCGGTCGCGCTTCTGCACGCGCAGCGGAGCTTCCATGACATTGCCGAGCACCGACATGTGGCTCCACAGGTTGAACGACTGGAACACCATGCCGAGTTCGGAGCGGATGCGGCGGATCTGCTGCTCGTCGGCAGGCTTGCGGTGTGGTGGCTTGCCGGTGAGCGCGATCTCCTCGCCGCCGACCCGCACCGTGCCGCTCTCCGGCACTTCGAGCATGTTGATGCAGCGCAGCAGCGTCGACTTGCCCGATCCGGATGAGCCGATCAGCGCCACCACCTCACCCTGTCTGGCGGTCAGCGAGACGCCCTTCAGCACCTCGAGCGAACCGTAGGACTTATGGAGGTCGGCGATTTCGACGACGGTCGGGGCGAGGGCGTTCTGCATCGGGTGCAACAAACCCAATGCGGCGCGTGCTGGCAAGGCTTTTGCTGACCGCGCCGGCGCTCGGCACCAAAGACCGGTGCCGCACGAAAGCTAGCGGCCCCATCCACTCGGACAGGGCCGCCGCCACCTCGAACCGCGGACCCGGCTGGGACGGTCCGAGTTTCTTGAATGGGGTTCTAGGACGCGCGCCGGAACAAGCCGATGATCAGCGAGACCACCAGGAAGGCGAGGAACAGGAAGAACATGATCTGCGCGATGCCCGACGCAGTGCCGGCTATGCCGCCAAAGCTCAGCATGCCGGTCACAATGGCGATGACCACAAACAGCAGGGCGTATTGCAGCATCTCTCGTCACTCCGGTTGTCCAGAGGTAACGGCTTGGAGGTCCCAGAGTTCCGGGCACAAAAAAGAGCCGGGCAGAGCCCGGCCCAAATCCGGAGGGGCGTCCGGAATAGCGTCAGGCCGCGGCGCGCGAGCCTTCGTCGAAGAACAGCGCCTGGCTGATCAGCGCCCGCACCATGTCCGGGTTGAACGGCTTGGTGACGAGGAAGGTGGGCTCCGGCCGCTCGCCGGTCAGCAGCCGCTCCGGGAACGCGGTGATGAAGATCACCGGGATCGGATGGGCATGCAGGATGTCATTGACCGCATCGATGCCCGACGAACCGTCAGCAAGCTGAATGTCGGCGAGGATCATGCGCGGCTTGGTCTTGTGATAGAGCGCCACCGCTTCCTTGTGGGTGCGGGCGATGCCGACAACGCGGTGGCCGAGGCCCTCCACCATCTGCTCGATGTCCATGGCGATCAGCGGCTCATCCTCGATGATGAGGATGTCGGTTGCCACTTGGCGCGAGATGTCGGCGGATGCCTGGGACAACAGGTCGGCGAAGTCTCCGGACGAGACATCGAGAATTTCGGCGGCCTCGCCGTGGCTGAAGCCTTCGACTGCGACCAGGAGGAAAGCCTGCCGTGGCCGGGGGGCGAGGTTGGAGAGATTGGCGGCTGCCCGCGACTCCCATGGGAAGGTCGAGCTCGGTTCCGGCACGCGGATGGCCGAACTGGAGAACAGTGCCGAATAGAGCCGGTACAGCGCGATCCGATCGTTGCTCGCCTCCGGAAAGATCGACAGGTCGGCAATCAGGGCCTCGAGCGTAGCCGCCACATAGGCGTCGCCCGAAGTCTGCGAACCGGTTACTGCGCGCGAGAACCGGCGCAAATAGGGGAGATGCGGAGCGATCCGCGTGGATAGTGACATGGATATTCTACTCCCGTGACGCTTTTAGAGCTTACCATGGATAAGAACGGTATGCTGAAAACTTGGTTCCCGTTCGATTGGAACTTTTTTTGCCACCGCGCATTTAGTTAGCCGCGGCTGGAGTATGGGGGCGTCAGATCCTGCTGTGGGGCGAAGGGTTTATGCGAGACAAAACAACAATGAATGATCTGGGTATGATGCGGCCACGCCGCGGCGACGATGGGCTGGGGCCAAACTCCGATATCGGCAACAAGCTGCGCGCGCTTTACGGCGCGGTGCAGAGCGAAGGGGTGCCTTCCAAGCTTCTCGATCTGCTCGAGCAACTCGACGAAGTCGAGAAGCAGGCCAAGCCCGCGAAGGGTGAGTAAGCCCCATGGAAGACGAGAAGCCGAGCTTCAAGCGAGAACTGCTGTCGACGCTGCCAAGCCTCCGGGCTTTCGCAGTGTCGCTTTCCGGCCGTCACGACAAGGCCGACGATCTGGTTCAGGACACTGTCATGAAGGCCTGGGCGAAGCAGGAAAGCTTCGAAATGGGCACCAACATGAAGGCGTGGCTGTTCACGATTCTGCGCAACGAATTCTACAGCCAGATGCGCAAGCGCGGTCGCGAGGTACAGGACACCGACGGCGCGTTCACGGAGCGTCTGGCCGTGCATCCGTCGCAATACGGCATCATGGACCTGGGCGACTTCAAGAAGGCGCTCGACATGCTGCCTGACGACCAGCGCGAGGCCATCATCCTGATCGGCGCATCCGGCTTCTCCTACGAAGAGGCAGCTGAGATCTGCAAATGCGCCGTCGGCACGATGAAGAGCCGCGTCAGCCGCGCCCGCACCAAGCTGCAGGAAGTGCTGAAGATCACCGGTGAATCCGACTACGGTCCGGATGCCGTGTCGGCGCAGGTGACGACACTGCCGCGCTTTACCTAGGCGGGTTCGGAGACAGACGGGTCGCGACGCCGGGCGGCGTCGCAGGCCGACAGGAGGGCGGTGGAGTCGAAAGGCTTCTGGAGGGGGATAGCGCCGGTGAAGAGCGACTGTACCGCGTGGTCGGCTGACGTCACCACCACGGCGACATCGGCCGCCCGCAGTGCAGCGCAGAGTGCGACGGCACTTTCGTTGCCAAACTTCGCCTCGATCACGGCAATATCGAAGATGGACAAGTCGAAGGCGCGCGCCGCGCCGGCGTCACCGACGATCGCAACCTCAGCGCCGGCAGTGCGGAGCGTCTGCTCCATGTCGGCAGCAATGAGATATTCCTCCTCGACGATGAGGACATGTAGTCCGTGCATTGGTGTGAATCCATGACGCGTGGAAGCGGCAGGCATCGTCGGCGGTTCATGCAGCGCGGTCATTTAACAATGACATGTAGCGGGGTCGCATTCCGGCGAGTTTGCCGGTTGCATTCGCCAGCACATCCGACATGCTGGAATGAGCACAATCTGTGAGTACACCCCTGACCGCCGTCACTACCGCCCGCCGGATACCATGCGAGGCCTGTCCTCTGCGCGACAACGAGCACTTCCGGGATTTCACGCCGGAAGAACTCAAGTTCATCAGTGGCTTCAAGCGCGGAGAATTGGTCAGCGAACCCGGTTCGACGATCCTGGCCGAGGGCGCCCACAGCGCACAGTTGTTCACCCTGCTGTCGGGCTGGGCGTTTCGCTTCAAGACGCTGGAGGACGGGCGTCGTCAGATCCTCAACTATCTGCTGCCGGGTGATCTCGTCGGTCTGCAAGGCTCGGTGATCGGCGAGATGGAGCATTCGGTGGAGTCGCTGTCGGCCGTCGTGCTTTGCGTGTTCCAGCGCGACAACCTGCCCAAGCTGTTCGAGAACCATCCCGGCCTCGCCTTCGACGTCACCTGGCTTGCCTCGCGCGAGGAGCGGATGCTCGATGAGAACCTCTTGAGCGTCGGGCGCCGCAGCGCCATGGAACGGGCGGCCTACCTGATCGCATTTCTCTATCAGCGCGCCGAGCAGGTGGGGCAGGCGAAGCCGTCCAAGCGCCTGATCCCGATCACCCAGCAGCACGTTGCGGATACGCTCGGACTGTCGATCGTTCACACCAACAAGACCCTGCGCAAGCTCGCCGACCGCAAGCTGATCCGCTGGCATGGCCGAGCGTGCGAAGTGCTCGACCCCGAGGCGCTGGCCGAGATCGCAGGATGGGACGGGCTCGGCGAAGGGAAGCGCCCGCTGATATGAACGAGCCGCATTCTTGCCACCCAACCGCACTAATCAGGCATATAGTTTCGATCGTTGGTCCGGGGGGCAAAGCCGGACTGTGCAGCACCATCCCCGGCCGAGGACGGCGCCTTGATGCTTGATGTCAGCAGTCAGTCCGTCGACTACGTCGCGCCCCAGCGTGGCGTGGTCAGGCGCATCGCCATCATCGCCTCGATGACGCTGGTGCTCGTGGCGGTGGCGGCCTCGCTGTATCTGGTTCGGACCGTCGATAGCCAGCTTGCCGATATCGCCAAGACCTATGAAATCCGGGGGGAGGCGCGCGAGCTGATGCTGGCCATCGTTGATGCGGAGACCGGGCAGCGCGGCTACCTGATCACCCGCGACGAGGCCTATCTCGCTCCGTACAATGCCGCGGTCGGCGACTTGAGCCACACCTACCAGAACCTCTTGGCGTTGATTGGCGACAATCCGACACAGCGCGCCCGGATCGAGGCCCTGGTGCCCGATCTAGATGCCAAGCGCGCCGAGATGGCGCGGACCATCGAACTGATGTCATCCGGGCAAAGTGCCGAGGCGCTGGCGCTGCTGCGCTCCGACACCGGCCTTCAGCTGATGGACCGTATCCGTACGTCGTTGCGCCAAGTGATCGGCGAGGAAGACGAGAAGTTAGTCGACCGAAACGGCCGCATGCAGATGTACCGGCAACTGCTGGTGTTCACCATTCTGGCCGCCTTGGCTGCCGCCGCCATCCTTGCCTACGCGCTGCTGTCCCGCACCCAGAAGAAGGTCGCCGCACTGTCGGAAGAGCAGAGTCTGCTGCGCAGCCAGAACGTCGAACTTGAAGAGCATATCCGGGTCCGAACCGCTGAAGTCGAAGAAGCTCGTGGTCACGCGGAGCGTGAACGAGCCCGGCTCGAGACGCTGCTGCAGGACACCAACCACCGCATCGGCAATTCGCTCGCCACGGTCTCGTCACTGCTCGGCCTGCAACTGGCGCGCACCGGGTCGGACGAGGTCCGCAACGCGCTGGAAGCGGCGCAGCTGCGGGTGCAGGCGATCGCTTCGGGGCATCGGCGACTGCGCCTGGGTGCCGATCTCGAAACCACCGATGCGGCCGAATTCCTGGCGGACGTCATCGATGATCTTGCCATCACCGTGCCACCCGGCAAGCAGGTGCAATTCGAAAAGCACCTGCAGGAAATGATCATTCCGGCGCGCGACGCGACTACCCTCGGCATTGTCGTCAGCGAACTCGTCACCAACGCGCTGAAGCATGCTTTCGCCGAGGGGCAGGGCGGCACTATCTACGTGCGGTTCGGGCGGCCGATGGGTGGCATGACGCTGCTGACCGTTGAAGACGATGGCAAGGGTCTCGTTGCGGGCGGCGAGGACGGGCTCGGGGCGCTCATCGTCAAGCAGTTGGCGCGGCAGTTCGGCGGCGGCGAGCCGGAATATCGCGAGCGAGATGGCGGCGGCACGTCGGTGACGGTGCAACTGCCGCGGCTGGATGTTTCATCAGCGAGTTGAAACAGCGGAACCTGCGCCCCGGCGCGCCGTTCCCCGTAAGGGTGGTAATCGGAGGCGGTATGCATTTCATCGGTGTCCTGAACAAGGACGGCGGCACGTTCCGGACCATGGACATGCCGGCCTTCGTCGCCATGGCCGAGAGGACATTCACGGAACACGGACAGACGCTCGAATGCCGCGTCGTTCCCGGCGGTGAGTTGGAGACCGAGCTTGAACGCGCGGCGAGCGATCCGGCTTCGGACGTCTTGCTGGCCGGGGGCGGTGACGGCACCATTTCGGCCGCGGCCGGCATCTGCTTTGCCCACAAGATGGCGCTCGCTGTGCTGCCCGCTGGTACCATGAACCTGTTCGCCCGCTCCCTCGGCGTGCCGCTACAGCTTGAGCCGGCGCTCGCTGCTATTGCGCGTGGCGAAGTCGCATCCGTCGACATCGCCACCGCCAATGGCCGCCCCTTTGTCCACCAGTTCTCGGTCGGACTGCACTCGCGGCTGGTGCGTATCCGCAACGAGCTCTCCTATCACAGCCGCTGGGGGAAGATGCTGGCGAGCCTCAGGGCGATTGGTCTGGCGCTATCGCGGCCGCTCGTCTTCGACACCGAGATCACCACCAAACAGGGCACCGACCGGCGCAAGGCGACGGCCATCGCCGTGTCCAACAATGTGCTCGGCGAGGGGCATGTGCCCTACGCCGAGGCCGTCGATCGCGGCGTGCTTGGTGTCTATGTGGTCAAGCCCATGCCGCCGGCCGATTTGGCGCGCCTGGCGCTGTCGCTCGCCTTCGGCAACTGGAAGGCACATCCGCTCGTCTCGGAGCGAGAGGTGGCGCAGGTCAGCCTCTATTTCCCGCGCCGCAAGGCCTCGGCGCTGGCGGTCATCGATGGTGAACTGATCCCGCTCGAAAGGCAGGTCGATCTCAAGATCCACGCCCAGGGCCTGCGGGTCGTCCTGCCTGCCGCCGAAAAGCCCGCGGAGACGGCGAACCCCGCCATTGAAGCGGCCTGACAAGGCAGCGCCCCGCCGCGGATGTCCCGGCGGGGCGCATTAACTCGATTGGGGGACGCTTGCTAGAGGCTGGCGGCTCCAGCTTCCACCGGTTCCTGCCCCAGCTTGCGCAGGGCGTTCTCGATGGTCTTCAAATCTTCGCCGTCGTCGCCGTCGACCGGGGTCATGCCCTCTGTCGCACTGCGCTCCTTGGAGAGTGAGTCCGCCTCGAGCTGACGCAGGAGAGTAATCTTCTCAGCATCCGCAATGTGGTCGTCGGTCAGAATGGTCACGATCTTCCGTTTGATGTGGGTCATAGCTCACACTCCTGGAATCCTTTGGCCTGTACCCCGCATCCCATCTGGGCCGGGAGTGCAGGTGCTTTAGGTAACGCGGCGGTGCGACGCCGGTTCCCTCAAATGTGGCAAAGGATCAGTCCGGGTCGTGACCGTTGCCGTGACGCTCGCCACGGGACCCGTTGCCCGGCTTGGCGAGCAGATAGGCAGCCGCCAGTGCTCCGCCGATCGGGATGCCGACCTTCCTCATCAGGTCCGACTTCAGCACCAGCGGCAGTGCCGTCAGCGCCGCAGTGGTGACCAGCGCGGTCTTCTCGGCGGCATTGCGCCGCTGCGCCGCATGCCGCTTGGCGATGCTGTCGGTGATGACGATGGCAGCGTAGAGGCCGAGCGCGATGACGATTGCACCGGCGCCAATGATGAGCGGGGCGACGATCGGCCCCCACATCACGGTGAACCAGGCGTTCAAGGCAACGAGCAGGAAGGTGAGCCCGGTCAGCGCGAAAAGCGCCACGGCCGACCAGGCCATGGCGTTCTTCTTGAAGTGCTCGAGCAACTCGTCGACCTCGATCCCGAGGACCGAGGCGGCCAGTGCGAGGAGGTGCATGGCCTACCTCGAGACGACCGCGAGCACGAAGCCGAGCGCGATAGCGCCGGCGACTGCCGTGAGGGGCTTCTCGCGGATGGTGTCCTTGATTTGCTTTTCGAGTTGGCCGAACTCGTCCTGCACGTCCTCGAGGGCGCTCTGGCCGCTATGTGCGAGATTCTTCACCTCGCGCTTGGCCACCTTCTGCGCGTCGTGGACCTTGTCCTCGGCGAGGTTTGCAAGCGTCGATGCGATCGACTTCAGATCGTTCTGCAACTGGTGTACCTGCGCGGACAACTCGTCCTCGCGGCTCTGGCGCGCGGCACCGCGGCGCGGGCCGTTGGCGGCCGCACGGCGAGTGGCAGGGGCTTTGGACGCGGCGGCGCGGTTCGGTGCCATGTCGGTGGTGGATGCCATGATGGTCGCTCCTGTTTGGTTGCTGATTCAACGCGCGGTGCAGTCAACAGTTCCGATAAGGCCGGAAATCATGGAGCTGCGCTCTCAAAAAAAAGCACCCCAGTTCGGGGGCGAACTGGGGTGCTGGGCGAGCCGTAAGGGGGGCGACCTTGGCTCGCAGAGGCTCGTCAGAATACGCGCATCAACACGAGGATGAGCACGATGACGAGCACGACGCCGAGAACACCGGAGGGGTAAGCTCCCCAGGAGCGGGAGTAGGGCCAGGCCGGTATGGCGCCGATCAGAAGCAAGACCAGCAGGATGATGATGATCGTGCTTAAAGTCATGGGACGTTCCTAGAGAATAGAGAGCAGAAGGGTCGCGGCGACGGCGAGAATGCCAACTGCGGGAACGATGGCAGCGAGCACGGCACCGTAGTGCGTGCGCCCATCATACCCTTCCGGGATCCATACGACGGCCGAGCGGGCTGCATGTTCGAGGTTGGCGATCTCGAGTCTGGTCATCGCTCTCGTTCCTTTTCATGGGTGCTGCCGGAGGGAGGGCCGACAGACACACCGCCTCGTTGGCGCGTCTGACCCAAATAACGGGGCCCGCCACAATTGGTTCCGGGGCATTTGGAAAAGTATATCGAGCGCTACTCGACGCGGATCACGTCCACGGATTGCTTGGCCGTATGGCCGCCGCTGGTGCGCAGCACGCCGACGATCGGGGAGATGTCGGAGTAGTCGCGGCCGTGGCCGATGGTGATATGGTCGGGGCCGGCGAGCATGGCGTTGGTTGGGTCGAACTCGAGCCAGCCGGCATGCTTGCCGCACCAGACCCGGACCCAGGCGTGCATGGCGTCGGCACCCTCGAGGCGCGGCTTGCCCTTGGGCGGGATTGTGCGAAGGAAACCAGAGACATAGCCGGCGGGAATACCGACGCCGCGGAGGCCTGATATCATCACGTGGGCGAAGTCCTGGCAGACGCCGCGCTTCAGGGCGAAGGCCTCGGCCGGACCGGTGTCGACCTTGGTGGCGTCCTTGTCATAGCGAAAATCGCGATGGATCTTCAGGCAAAGATCCATCGCCGTAGCGTAGATCGACTGGGTCTGGGCCACGGAAGTTCGTGCATAGTCGGTGATGTCAGGATCGAGCGGGACGCGGGGCGAGGCGCTAAGAAAATGCTGCGGCGAATCCGGCGCCAGCGACCATAGCGCGGCGATCTCCTGCTTCAGCCCATTGAGGGTAGGGGAGAGGTCGACGGGGCTGTGAATGTCCTCGACCTGCACCCGCGCGGTCAGCCGCACGTCGAGGTGATCGTGGCGTCCGGCATAGGCGATGGTGGTGACGAGGTTGCCGAAATAGTCGGCGAAGGTCGTCTCCTGCTCGGGGCGTGGTTCGAACGACAGCGACGAGGCGATGACGCGCTGCACCTGCGGGATGGAAATCGGGGCGACGCGCACCAGGTGCCGGTCGCCATGCACCAAGGCCTTGTAATCGTAGTGCAGTTCGAGCCGGACGTCGTAGAGCACGGCCCGCCTCCTCAGACGAAGTAGGCGTCGGCAATGAGGCCGGCGAGATTGCCGATCTCGATGCCCAGCCGGTTGAGTTTCGCCGTCGTCATGTCCTCTGGCTCGGTGACGCGCAACTCGGTATCGAGCGACAGCGCTGCTTTGGCCGCCATCGACAGGTGCCCGTCCTCGACACCGCCCGGCAGCTGTTCCAGCTGCTGGTGCAGCTCGGCGATCTGGAAGCGCACCGAGCGCGGGTTCAGCGGATCGAGCACGAGCAGGTCGACATAGGAGTTGACCCCGGCGCTCACCGCGTAACGGCGGCGGTGGGTCATGACGCTGTCGCCGACTTCGAGCAGCAGGTCGAGCGAACCTTCCGGCGCGCCATTCCGCGTGCACCAGGCGACGCTGCGGCCGATCTGGATGCCGCGTTCGAGACGGCGGCCGATCTCGAGAAAGCGCCAGCCGGCGAAGCGGTACATGTTCTCGTGCACGAGACCGGAGAAGCCGGCAAGCTTGCGCAGCAGCACGGTCATGGCGCGGGTCGCGTCATCGCCCGGCTCCACGCGCTGGGCGAAGCTTCTGGCGGTCTTGCGCAAATCGGTCAGCGCCAACCAGCCATCGGGCGAGAAACGGTCGCGGATCTGGCTTGCACTGTGCACGGCGCTGTCGATAGCGGCGAGCAGCCCCGGCGGCAACGGCACTTCGGCGTCGACGCCGATACCGTCGAGATAGGAGCGGGTGTCTTTGAGGATCGCCTGGTCGGGGTTCGAGACTTCGGCGAGCCGCGCGTTATAGGCGCGCAGGATGCGGACCATGGCTTCGCAGCGCTCGGCGTAGCGGCCCAGCCAGATCAGGTTGTCGGCGGCGCGGCTCGGTAGGCTGCCGGACGACATGCGCACCAGCTTCTCACCTTCAGTGGGGAGCAGGGTGACGCGCTCGACCGGCTTCGAGCTCACCACCCAGACGTCGGCCGCCTGGCCACCGCGCTGCATCGCAATGGCTGTCGAGTCCTGGGTAGAGCCGACGCGGGCAAAGCCGCCGGGCATCACGGTCCAGCCGTCGCGGGTGCGGGCGGCGTAGACGCGCAGGGTCATGGGCCTGGGTTCGAGCTTGCCGCCAACATAGACCGGCGCCGTCGAGAGCTGCACCTGCTCCTGTCCTACGAAGGCGCCGCCTTCGGTTTCGAGCCGGGCGAGCATGGCTTGGCGTTCTTCCGGTGGCAGCATGGCGCCAACGACAGTGCCACGCCGGTCCTCGATGGCGAGGCCGGTGGCAAAGGCCGAGCCGACCATCATGGTGTCGAAGTTTTCGACCACGTGCCGGCGCTCAGTTGCACCGCCGCACCACCAGGTGGCGATTGACGGCAACTCTAGATCGCGGTCGGTCAGCGCCCGGCAGAGGTTCGGCATGAAAGCCGAAAAGGCGCGGGTTTCGAGGATGCCGGTGCCCAGCGCATTGACCATCGAGATGGTGCCCTGCCGTAGTGCTTCGGTGAGGCCCGGCGTGCCGATGCGGCTGTCGTAGCGCAGCTCCAGCGGATCAACGAAGCTGGCGTCCATGCGACGCCACAGCACGCTGATCGGCTGCAGGCCGGAGACGGTGCGCACCATCACCTGGCCATTGTCGACCACCAGATCTTCGCCATCGAGCAGGGTGAAGCCGAGGTAGCGCGCGATATAGGCGTGCTCGAAATAGGTCTCGTTGTGCTGGCCGGGCGTCAGGATGCCGACGCGGCCATCGCGGGAGATGCTGTTGAGCGCATCGCGGAAGCCGCGGAAGAACCCCGCCAGCCGGTGCACATGCATCTCGCCATAGATGTCGGACAGCGCGCGGGTGGTCGCCACGCGGTTCTCGACGGCGAAACCGGCGCCTGATGGCGCCTGGGTGCGATCGCCCAGCACCCACCAGCCGCCATCCGG
>JBKJMF010000624.1:0-2679 GCA_046596525.1 Devosia sp.
CCCAGATCCTCAACCTGATCAAGGATCTCAAGGACAAATACGGCATGGCTGTGATCCTGATCACCCATGACCTGACCGTTGTCCGCCAGTTCAGCGACTATGTCTACGTGATGCAGAACGGCCGGGTACAGGAGCACAATTCGACCGAGGCGCTGTTTGCCAACCCGACCCACGCCTATACCAAGCACCTGCTTGCTTCCGAGCCCAAGGGCACGGCCCTGCCCCTGGGCGATGGCGTGCACGAGACGGTGCTGGAGGGCAAAGAGGTCAAGGTCAGCTTCACGCTCAAGCGCGGCGGTTTCTTCAA
Organism: Devosia sp.; assembly: GCA_046596525.1. Lineage (GTDB taxonomy): Bacteria > Pseudomonadota > Alphaproteobacteria > Rhizobiales > Devosiaceae > Devosia_A. The sequence continues at coordinate 308 of JBKJMF010000624.1, forward strand.
GCCCGACTTCTTCGAACTGAAGGCCGTCGACAATCTCGACATCAAGCTGATGCGCCACGAAACGCTGGGCATTGTGGGCGAAAGCGGTTCAGGAAAAACCACCTTCGGCCAGGCGCTGATCCGCCTGATCGGCAACCAGGGCGGCGAGATCCTGTTCGACGGCGAGCGCATCGACACCAAGGATCGCAAGGCCATGCGCCCGTTGCGCAGCCGCATGCAGATCGTCTTCCAGGACCCCTTCGCCTCGCTGAACCCCCGCATGTCGGTGCGCCAGATCATCGAGGAAGGGCTGATCGTCAACAACCTCGGCGGCAACAGCCGCGAGCGTGGCGATCGGGTCCGCCAGGCCCTGCGCGACGCCGGCATGCCCGACACCATCCTCAATCGCTTCCCGCACGAGTTCTCGGGCGGCCAGCGCCAGCGCCTCGCCATCGCCCGGGCCATCGCCCTCGAGCCCGAGTTCATCCTGCTCGACGAGCCCACCTCGGCGCTCGACCTGTCGGTGCAGGCCCAGATCATCGAGTTGCTGAGGAAGCTGCAGGACGAGAAGGGCCTCAGCTACCTGTTCATCTCGCACGACCTCAAGGTCGTCAAAGCCCTCTGCCACCGCGTCATGGTCATGCAATACGGCAAGATCGTCGAGGAGGGCCCGGTCAGCGAGGTGCTGGAAAACCCCAAAACCGAGTACACCTCGCGGCTCGTCCGCGCTGCTTTCGAAATCGCGGCCTAGCCGGCCCGAACTACCTTACGGAGACACTTTTCATGGCCAACCCAAAGATCACCTTCATCGGCGCCGGCTCGTCCGTGTTCATGAAGAACATCGTCGGCGACATCCTGCAGCGCGAAGCGCTGACCGGCGCCGAAATCCGCTTGATGGATATCAATCCGCAGCGCCTCGAAGAAAGCGCCATCATCGCCGGCAAGCTGGTAAACACCCTCGGCGTCCCCGCCACGGTCACCACCTATTCGAACCAGCGCGAAGCCCTCGACGGCACCAATTTCGTCGTCGTCTGCTTCCAGATCGGCGGCTATGAGCCCTCGACAGTAGTCGATTTCGAGGTGCCCAAGAAGTACAACCTGCGCCAGACCATCGCCGACACCCTCGGCGTCGGCGGCATCATGCGCGGCCTGCGCACCGTGCCACACCTCTGGTCGATCTGCGAGGACATGCTCGAAGTCGCCCCCGACGCGGTCATGCTGCAATACGTCAACCCGATGGCCATCAATACCTGGGCCATCGCCGAGAAGTACCCGACCATCAGGCAGGTCGGCCTCTGCCACTCGGTGCAGGGCACCGCGATGGAGCTCGCCCACGATCTCGACATCCCGTACTCCGAGATCCGCTACCGCTCGGCCGGCATCAACCACATGGCCTTCTACCTGAAGTTCGAGCACCGCCAGGCCGACGGCAGCTATCGCGACCTCTACCCCGACCTGGTCCGCGCCTACCGCGAGGGCAGGGCGCCCAAGCCCACCTGGAACCCGCGCTGCCCCAACAAGGTGCGCTACGAGATGCTCACCCGTCTCGGCTACTTCGTCACCGAAAGCTCCGAGCACTTCGCCGAGTACACCCCGTATTTCATCAAGGACGGCCGCGAGGACCTGATCGAGAAGTTCGGCATCCCGCTCGACGAATACCCCAAGCGCTGCGTCGAGCAGATTGCCAAGTGGAAGAGCACCTCCGAGGAATACCGCAAGGCCAACACCATCGAGGTCAAGCAATCCAGGGAGTATGCCTCCGAGATCGTCAACTCGGTGTGGACCGGCGAGCCCGGCGTCATCTACGGCAACGTCCGCAACAACGGCGTCATCACCAATCTGCCCCACAATGCCGCCGTCGAGGTCCCGTGCCTCGTCGACAGCTCGGGCATCCAGCCGACCTATATCGGCGACCTGCCGCCCCAGCTCACGGCCCTCATCCGCACCAACATCAACGTTCAGGAACTGACCGTTGCCGCGCTGATGACCGAGAACAAGGAGCACATCTACCACGCCGCGATGATGGACCCCCACACCGCCGCCGAGCTCGACCTCGAGCAGATCTGGAACCTCACCGACGACCTCCTCGCCGCCCACGGCGATTGGATCCCGTCTTGGGCCCGCCCGGCAAAGAAGCAGCGCGTCGCGTAAAGGAACTCGATCTGCATCCTCCCTCGCGTGGCGGGGAGGGCGACCGGCGAAGCCGTTGGAGGGGCAACCCCACGCCCCGGCGGCAATGAGAGCGTCTCCCTCCCCCCTGAGGGGAGGGGACAGGGGTGGGGGGACTCTTCCCGCACAGAACCGTCCGCGTGGAAGCCTCCGCCCAAAGCAAAACTATTTCTCCTCCCTGACTGAACCCGCGGGCGTCACCGCGGGTTTCCTTTTGTCAGGGG
>JBKJMF010000073.1:0-3382 GCA_046596525.1 Devosia sp.
GCCGCTGCTGTTCTACGAAGAGGCAGTGCCGCACGGCGATGCCGATCCGGAGGCGATGGAGGCGCTGTTCGCCGCCAATGGCTGGCCGCCGGCCTGGCGGGCCTCGGTGTTCACCTACCACCACTATCATTCCACCGCGCACGAGACGCTCGGCGTCGCCCGCGGTTCGGCGCGGCTGCTGCTGGGCGGACCTGAGGGGCGTGAGTTCGACGTGGAGCCGGGCGACGTGATCGTCATCCCGGCCGGGGTCGCCCATCGGCGGCTCGACTCGAGCGGCGATTTCCTTGTCGTCGGCTGCTATCCACTGGGGCAGAGCTGGGACCTGCTGCGCGGCGAGGCCGGCGATCGGCCGATGGCGGACCAGAACATCGCCCGGGTGCCGAGGCCGGTGTCGGACCCAGTCGCCGGCAACAGCGGACCATTGCTGACACACTGGCGCTGATCCGGATCGCGGTCGGAGCCGACTCGGGATGGTGATGCGTGCGCCGGATGTCGCGCTCTATCGCGCCAGGTACGGCGGCGGGGATCGCGCCGAGGTGGCTCAAGCGGACTTGGAACCCCCGCGAAAACTCTGCAAAACGCCTGAATCCCCAATAGGTTCCGGCCTTTCCACGATCGATCAAAATTCTCGAAAAGACCAGCAAATGATCGCAAGCGAGCCGCGATCCAGCCGGTTTGCGAGCACATTCCGGCTTAGTCTCTCCCCTCGTCGGCGGCGTTGAGGCTGCCGACCGGACCCGGGCCACCGGGACCGCTTTTACCTCACATGGAAGGACCAAACTCCATGAAGAAGCTCCTGATCACCCTCGCAGCTATCGGCCTCTCCTCGGCGGCTTTCGCCCAGGTGGCGGCAGTCACCTTCGCGTCCGTCGATACGGACGCCAGCGGTGGCGCTAGCCTGGTCGAGGCACAGGTTGCCTGGCCAGATCTGACCCAGGAGGCGTTCGACGCCGCCGACGCGAACAAGGATGGTTCGCTCGACCAGGCCGAGTTCGACGCCTATGTGGCGACGCTTCCCGCGCAGTAATTCGGCCAGCTATTGGCAAAGGAAAGGGCCGCCCGGCGACGGGCGGCCCTTTTCGCTATTCAGAGCGATGTGTGAGGGGGCTACTCGCCCGCCTTAACCTGCTCGGGCTCCAGCGCCACACCCTTCTGGGCGCGTACCAGGTTAAGGAAGCGCGTGAACAGGTAATGGCTGTCGTGCGGACCGGGGCTGGCTTCGGGGTGGTACTGCACCGAGAAGATCGGCTTGCCCTCGACCTCGAGGCCGGCATTGGAGCCGTCGAACAGCGAGATGTGCGTCTGCTTGACGTTGGCCGGCAGGCTCTCAGTGTCCACTGCGAAGCCGTGGTTCATCGAGGTGATCTCGACCTTGCCGGTGGTCAGGTCCTTGACCGGATGATTGGCGCCGTGGTGGCCCTGATGCATCTTCTGGGTCTTGCCGCCGACCGCGAGGCCGAGCAACTGGTGGCCGAGGCAGATGCCGAACATCGGCTTGCCGGTTTCCATCAGCGTCTTGATCGTCGGCACGGCGTACTTGCCGGTTGCCGCCGGATCGCCGGGGCCGTTGGAGAGGAAGATGGCGTCGGGGTTGTGCGACATCACGTCCTTGGCGGTGGCGGTAGCCGGAACTACGGTCACCCGAGCGCCCTGATGGGCGAGTTGGCGCAGAATGTTGCGCTTGGCGCCGTAGTCGATGGCAACGACGTGGAACTCGGGGTTCTCCAGCCGGCCATAGCCATTCTCCCGGGTCCAGGGGGTCTGGTCCCAATGATAGGTCTGCGCGGTCGTGACTTCGCGGGCGAGGTCCAGGCCCTCGAGGCCAGGGAAATTCTTCAGCTCGGCCTGCATCGAGGGCTCGTGGAAATAGCCGTCGGGCGAGTGCGCGATCACGCCGTTCGGCATGCCGTTCTCGCGAATGCGGGCGGTGAGCGCGCGGGTATCGACGCCGGCGATGCCGATGATGTTGCGCTTCTTCAGCCAGACATCGAGCTTTTCGGCGGCGCGGTAGTTCGATGGGTTGGTGATGTCGGCCCTCAGTACGCAGCCGCGGATGCCCGACAGCGCGGCCATGTTGACCGTCTCGATGTCGTCGTCGTTGGTGCCGACATTGCCGATATGCGGGAAGGTGAAGGTGATGATCTGGCCGGCATAGGAGGGATCGGTGAGGATCTCCTGGTAGCCGGTCATCGCGGTGTTGAAGCAAACCTCGCCGGCCGAGTGGCCGACCGCGCCGATGCCATGGCCTTCAAGTCGCGTACCATCTTCCAGGATCAGGAGGGCGGTCGCAGGTTTTTGCTGCCAGCCGGCCATGGCGGGGCTCCAAGGTTCTGGTCGGTGTCGGTTGAGGGCTCTCCTTAGAAGGGGCCCGGCCCAAGCGCAAGTGGCGCACGGGCATTATTGCGCTATATGGGGTGCGTCAAAGAGGGGACAAGACTGCAATGACGGGAGTGATCGAGCGTGAAATCGGCGGCGTGTTCGTGCCGGTGAGCGACATCGAAAGGGCGCGGGACTGGTACCGCGCGTTCCTCGGACTCGAGCCGGGCGGGGAGATATTCTTCGGGCATATCCATGTGGTGCCGATGGTGGCGGGCAGCGGCCTCGTGCTCGACAGCAAGGGATTCGCCGGGCCGCACGACAAGAAGCCGGCGTTTCATTTCAACACGCGCGACATGGCGGCAGCCCGGGAGCAGGCCGTTGCGCTGGGTGCGCGGGACGTGAGTCCGGTGACCGACGGGATATTCTTCACCTTCAAGGACCCCGACGGAAATCTGTTGATGGTGGCCGACGTGCCGCCTGCACCAAGGAGCTAGCAAATGCGTGATGCGATCAGCGAAGGCTACAAGACGGCGCTCAAGGCCGGTGACAAGCGGCGCACCGCGACGCTGCGCTCCGTCAATGCCGCGATCAAGGACAAGGACATCGAGGCGCGTGGGCAGGGCAAGGGGCCGCTCGGCGAGCAGGAAATCGTGGTGCTGCTGCAGAAGATGGTGAAGCAGCGCGAGGAATCGCTCGGCATCTACGACAAGGCCGGGCGCGAAGACCTAGCCGTGGTTGAGCGCGAGGAGATCGCGATCCTCAACGAGTTCCTGCCCCAGGGGCTGAGCGAGGCCGAGATCGAGGCCGCGATCATCGACGCGATCAAGAAGACCGGCGCCGAGGGCGGCAAGGATATGGGCAAGGTCATCGCCTCGCTTAAGGCGGACTTCCCCGGCCGGATCGATTTCGGCAAGGCCTCGGCCAAGATCAAGACGGCGCTGGCCAGCTAGTTGTCATTGCCAAGCAGGTTGTTCAGTCTTTGCCATGGGGTGAGCCCGGCGATGCCTGCATGGGTTCGGATGAGGTTGTAGGCGTTGGTCCAGCTGGCGGCGGCGCTGGCTCG
>JBKJMF010000375.1:0-3219 GCA_046596525.1 Devosia sp.
GGGCGGAGCGCCTGTCGGGGGCGGGACTCTACTATGGCGCGGCGATGACCGAGGCGATGGGGACGGCGGGGCAGGATGTGTTCGTGGTCGGCGCCGGCAACTCGGCCGGCCAAGCAGCGCTGCACCTCGCACGTTACGCCAAATCGGTGACGCTGCTGGTGCGCGGCAAATCGCTGGCCGAGAGCATGTCGCAATATCTGGTGGAGCGGATCGAGGAGGCGGAGAATGTCGCGGTGCAGAGCGGCGCCTCGATTGCCGAATTGCACGGCGAGCAGAGCCTCGAGGCGGTATCGATCGTTGATACCGCAACCGGAGAGACCAGCAAGGTCCCTGCCCGCGCGGTGTTCGTGTTTATCGGCGCCTCACCGCGCACGGCATGGCTCAAGGACAACCTGCAGCTCGACCCGCAGGGATTTATTCTTTCCGGCCCCGATCTCGAGCGGCAGCCGGGCCGCAAGCCGAATGGCTGGTTGGCGGAACGCGAGCCCTTCTGGCTGGAAACGAGCGTGCCCGGCGTCTTCGTAGCCGGCGACGTCCGGCGGCTGTCGACCAAGCGGATTGCCTCGGCAGTCGGCGAAGGCGCCATGGCCGTGACGTTCGTCCACCAGCACTTGCGGGGCCCTGCACCCATACAGCGCCCTGCCCCGGCGAGCGGCTGAGCCATGTCCGCCGCTGGCGCTACCGAAGTGGGCACGCACGCCGTAATCCGGCGGGTGCCGATGTTTGCCGAACTCAGCGATGCCGAAGTGGAAGAACTTTGGCAGGCCAGCGAGCGCATCACGGTCGCTCCGGGGGAGTTGGTGATCCAGGAGGGCGCACCGGGCGACTCGCTTTACATTATCCTCACCGGCGCGCTCGAGGTCACCAAGCGTGACGGCGACCGCGAAATCACCCTTGCCACGCGGCAGGAATGCGACGTGCTGGGGGAGATGAGCCTCATCGAGCAGACGACGCGCACGGCATCGGTACGCGCGACGACCAAGAGCGAACTGCTTGCCGTGGGCCGCGACGCCTTCCGCCAATTGCTGGCGCGTCACCCCGATGCTGCAGCAACCTTGCTGCGCACCGTCGCCGGGCGCCTGCGCAGTACCGAGGCCTCGCTGGTGCAATCGGACAAGCTGGCGGCGCTGGGTACGCTGGCGGCGGGCCTCGCGCACGAACTCAACAATCCGGCCGCTGCCATACAGCGCTCGACGGGCTATCTCAGCGAGGCGTTCGAGGCGTGGCGGAAGCGCACGGTCGAACTCAGCATGCTGGAAATGACGGTGGCGGAACGGCAAGGGCTGGTCGAACTCGAGAAGGGCATTGCCGACTGCCGCAAGTCGCGCCGGCCGGACGCCGAGGCGCGCAGGGAGGAGTCGCGGCTGAGCGACCAGCTCGAGAAACTCGGCGTCAAGGAGCCTTGGGAGATCGCCCCGGCCATGGCGGCCTATGGATGGTCGGCCGAGCGGCTTGAGCCGTTGCGCGCAACGTTCGTGCAGCCGCACCTCGGCCCTGTGCTGCAGTGGCTCGGTGCAGCCCTCGCGGCGCAGCAACTGATGGACGAGCTCGAAGGCGCCTCGCGGGCCATCTCCAACATCGTCCGGTCAGTCAAGTCCTACGCCTATCTCGACCAGGCGCCGGTGCAGGATGTCGAGATCGCGATGAGTCTCGACGACACGCTGATGATCCTCAATCACAAGCTGAAGCACGGTATCGCGGTGACGCGGTCGTACGAGCCGGCGCTGCCGCGCATCGAGGCCTATGCGGGCGAGCTCAACCAAGTGTGGACCAACCTCATCGACAACGCCATCCAGGCGATGAATGGCGAGGGCCGGCTCGAGGTCGGCGCCCGCCGGCTTGGCGACGAGGTGGAGGTGCTAATCGCCGATAGCGGCCCGGGCATTCCGCCGGAGGTGGGACGGCGCATCTTCGAGCCGTTCTTCACCACTAAGGCGCAAGGCGTCGGTACTGGGCTCGGGCTGCACATCGCCCACAATATCGTGGTCAACCGCCACGGCGGCCGCATCGACTTCACCACTAGCCCGGGGCGCACCGAGTTCCGCATCGTGCTGCCGCTGAGGCTCGGCCGGCCGGCGGAAGCAGAGACGCCGGATGAGTGAGCCTTTGGGCTGCACCCATGCCGGCCTGATCCGGGCCATCGTGCCGAGTTCGCGCGACACCTGCCCCGAATGCGTGGCACGCGGCGATGGATGGGTGCACCTGCGTGTGTGCCTCGTCTGCGGCCATGTTGGCTGTTGCGACGAATCGCCGAACCGCCATGCGCGCCGCCACTTCCACACCACCGGGCACCCGGTGATCCAGTCGTACGAAATCGGCGAGAACTGGCGCTACTGCTTCATTGACGACGTCGAACTGCCGCCCGGCGAGATAATGCGCGCAAGCTAAAGCGCGAATGGCTTGAAGTGTTTGCTCAGTTTCAGCGTCTGGGCCTGATAGTTCGAGCCGAGGCCGGTGCCGTAGAGGCGATCCGGCGGCTCGGCTAGGCGTTCGTAGATCAGGCGGCCGATGGTCTGGCCATGGCCGAGCAGGAACGGGACTTCGCGGCTGCGGACTTCGAGGACGGCGCGGCTGCCGGTGCCGCCGGCGGCGGAGTGGCCGAAGCCGGGATCGAAGAAGCCGGCATAGTGGACGCGGAACTCGCCGACCAGCGGATCGAACGGCACCATTTCGGCGGCATAGGCGGGCGGGACGTGGACGCTCTCGCGGCTGACGAGGATGTAGAACTCGTCGGGGTCGAGGATGAACTCGTCGGCGCCGCGCCTGATCAGCGGCTCCCAGTAATCGAGGACATCGAGATTGTCCTTGATGTCCATGTCGATGACCGGGGTGTGGCGCTTACTCCGGAAACCGATGAGGCCGTTGCGGTCCTCGCCCTTCAGGTCGATCGACAGCAGCACACCCTCGCCGACTTCGGCATTGGGGTCGAACACCAGGGTTTCGACGTTGTGCAGCGACTTGTGCTCGAACACGGTGAGCCTGCTGTCGCCGACGCGGAAGCGCATCTGGCTGAGGCGCGAGCCGGTGCGGACGCGGACCGGGAAGGTGCGCGGGCTGATCTCGAGATAGAGCGGCCCCTTATAGCCGTGCGGCAGGGTATCGAAGCCGCGGGCGTGATCGCCGATGACGCGGGTGAAGACATCGAGGCGGCCGGTCGAGCTTTTGGGGTTGGCGCCGGCGGAGACGCTGTCGGGGAGGTTGAGGCTTTCCTGCAGCGGC
>JBKJMF010000401.1:0-3212 GCA_046596525.1 Devosia sp.
GGTACAACCGGGCCGGCGTCGAGCGGGTGATGGGGTTCTGCTCGCCGGACGAGCTGGAAGAGTTCTTCCGCACCGTGCCGGAGTTCGAGCGCATGCTGGCGCGTTCGGGCATCATCCTCGTCAAATACTGGTTCTCGATCACCGACGAAGAGCAGGAATTCCGCTTCCAGATGCGGCTGCACGACCCGCTGAAGCAGTGGAAGCTTTCACCCATGGACCTCGAAAGCCGGGTGCACTGGGAAGAATACACCAAGGCCAAGGAAGAGATGTTCGACCGCACGCACACGTCCGAGGCGCCGTGGTGGGTGGTACAGGCGGTGGACAAGAAGCGGGCCCGGCTGAACTGCATCGCGCATTGCTGAGCCAGGTGCCGTACCAGGACGTGCCGAAGGATGAGGTTCAGCTGCCGCAGCGGGTGAGGCACGCGGATTATGTACGGCATACGGTGAAGCCGGAGCTGTATGTGCCGGAGGCGTACTGAGGGGGGCTGATCCCACGCCCTAACCTTGTGTGGGACCGCCTGGTGCCAAAAGTGGACCTTCTGCTCGTCGTGCGTGAGACCAGAGTCCTGACGGTTCAGGAGGCTTCTCGATATTGGGCAACGCCCAGGTCTTGTCGTAGAGCGGCTGGGCCACAGAAACGAAGGTCGGAAACCGGCCCGGCCCCTCGACCGTCGCGATCGAGTTCTTCTCTCGGCCGATCGGCATCGTCGGGCCAAGATTTTCGCGCGTCGACCCTCACAAAGGGCAGCGGCACTCCGCGCAAAACGCTCTATCCCCGTGCAAAATATACAACTATCTGGCTAATCTCCAAGCAATATCAACTGTCACTAAGTAAACTACTTACAGATGATTCTATTTGTAACTAGTTCTGAATGTTGACGTTCGAATAGTCGACCTGGAACTTTGCCATTACTTTCCCGTTTACATGCATCGGCCGGTTCTGCCGGTCAGGAGGAGAGTAATATGCGAAGCAACATGTCAGTATTTTTGACGGCAGCGGTTCTTGCTGTCGGGTTTGGTATTGCTCCTGCCAGTGCCGCCGGCATTCTGGGAGGCGTTCTGGGTGGTGGCGGCAGCGGTGGGGGGCTGGTGACGATCGAGGAGGGCGAGGCGGGCAACGACTCGTTGGTCAACGTCGGTATCGGCGGTGGAAACAACAACGTGCTCGACGTCAACCTGGGTGCCAACGACCCGCTGGCCAATGCGAACGTTTCCGCCGGCCTGACGGACAGCGGGCTCGTCGCCAGCACATCCGTCACCCTCGACCTGGGTGGCCTTGGACTCGATCTTGATATCGACATCGGCATTCCGGGCCCTGGTGGGATCGGCGGCCCCGGCGGTGTTGGTGCACCTGGCGGCGGTGGTTACGTCCTCGTCGGAAGTCTTGGCGGCGGTTCGTTCGTCATCAAGTGCTCGGTGAACGACACCCGCAACCTTCTCCAGGTTGCCGCGAACGGCAAAATCAGCAACGCCGAGATCAAGGCTTGGGCCCGCGCGACCAATGTGCAGATCGTCCCGATCAAGCTTTGCCCGACCGCGAAGCGCCAGGTTGCCCAAATCTTCGCCCGCAGCAGCAAGGTCAATACTCTTCAGGGCGCCGTCACGAACGACCCGCTGATCATGGCCACACTAAGCCGCAGTGGTTACAACGCCAGCGACGTCGTCGCTGTCCAGCGTCGCAACACCCAACTCATCGTCTACGTGTTCTGACAACGACGGAGCCGGAACGAAAGCCTCAGCTCCAACGTTCTCTACGTGACCTTTCTGGTCTGCAGACCCCACGCCCTCGGGGACCTGTTGCCGCTCCGCCACCCGCGGGGCGGCTTTCTTCCTTGTGGGGTCTTGGAACATGCAAATGAGCACTGAAAGTCTGTTGGTCATACTCCTCGTAGGCCTCATCGCTGGATGGTTGGCCGGCCTGATTGTGAAGGGGTCTGGACTTGGCTTAATCGGCGACATGGCCGTCGGCATTGTCGGGGCATTGATCGGTAGCTGGCTGCTCCCGCAACTTGGCATCGCCTTAGGATCCGGCCTGGTCGCAGCCATAGTGAGCGCGACGATCGGTGCAGTCATCCTCCTCGTCATCATCGGCCTCGTGCGGCGCGGCAGTGGCGGTGGACTGTTTCGACGACGTTAGCCTTTATGGGTTCGCAACGTCCGCTTCGGGTAAACAGCGCGCACCCACACCCTAACCTCGGGCGTTGGCGCCCCGAATGTCCTCGCCACCACCATTGGATGCCGATGCGCGTCGTCTGATGTCGATTCCCCGGAAACCAGCTCGACCATCTTCTGTGACAAGCACAGGAGATGATCGATGGACTGGACCCGGATGGGTAGGCGGTGGCCTGACGATGAGGCGGTGGAGCGGTTGGCGGCGCGGCGGGCGTGGCTGCTCGGGGCCGGCACGAGAATCGACACGGTCGATGACGACCTGCACCAACTGGCCTGCTTGAAGGCAACAGAAGCCGGGGGTAACAGTCTTGCCTCCACTTTTGCGAAGGTTTTCCAATGGCTCAGGGTAGCTCCCCCATCGACCCCGTCAAACTCGACAAGCTCGCCGAGGTCGCGATCAAGGTGGGGCTCCAGCTCCAGCCCGGGCAGGATCTCGTCCTGACCGCGCCGATGGCGGCGCTGCCGCTGGTGCGGAAGATCACCGAGCATGCCTACAAGGCGGGCGCCGGAATCGTGCAGCCGATCTTTTCGGACGAGGAGATCACGCTGAACCGCTACCGCTATGCGGCGGACGCAAGCTTCGACAAGGCGCCGGGCTGGCTGTTCGAGGGGATGGCCAAGGCGTTCGACGGCAACGCGGCGCGACTGGCGATCTCGGGCGACAACCCGATGATGCTGGCGAACGAAGACCCGTCCAAGGTGGCGCGCGCCAACCGGGCGACGTCGATGGCCTATAAGCCAGCGCTGGAGAAGATCACCGGCTTCGACATCAACTGGAACATCGTCTCCTACCCCAATGCCAGCTGGGCCAGGCTGGTGTTCCCCGACGATGCCGAGGACGTGGCGATCAAGAAGCTGGCCGACGCGATCTTTGCGGCGAGCCGGGTCGACGTCGAGGACCCGATCGGCGCCTGGAAGGCGCACAACGCCAAGCTCAAGGAGCGCTGGACATGGCTTAACGGCCACTCGTTCGCCTCGCTGCACTACATCGGCCCGGGCACCGATCTCACCATCGGGCTTGCCGATGAGCACCGCTGG
>JBKJMF010000425.1:0-5332 GCA_046596525.1 Devosia sp.
CGTCCAGCGCTCCCACCATGTACTGCACCAGCTCCGACGCATTGGTGTCTGCCGTCCGCTTCTCGGTCACCTTGCGCCCGCGATGCATCACCACGATGCGGTCGGCGACCGCAAACACGTCCGGCATGGTGTGGGTGATGAGGATCACCGGCACGCCCTGGTCGCGCAGCCGGCGGATCAGTTCGAGCACCTTGTGCTGTTCGGGCACGCCCAGGTTGTTGGTCGGCTCGTCCATGATCATCAGCCGCGCCTTCCAGTAGATGGCACGGGCGATCGCCACCGCCTGCCGCTGGCCGCCGGACAGGCTCTCGATCGGCTGGGTCAGGCTGGGGAAGTGGATGTCGAGCGCGGCGAGGCTTCCTTCGGCCTCAACCAGCATCTGCCTGTCGTTGAGCGTGTTGACGAGGCCGCCGAGATAGCGGTTCTTCATCTCGCGGCCGAGAAAGATGTTGGCCGGCACGTCGAGATTGTTGGCCAGCGCCAGGTCCTGGTAGATCGTCTCGATGCCCACCCGGCGCGCGTCGATCGGCTTGGGAAAGCTCACGGGCTTGCCTTCGAAGCGGATCTCGCCTTCATCCGCCAGATGTACCCCCGAGACGCATTTGATCAGCGTCGACTTGCCGGCGCCGTTGTCGCCGAGCAGGGCAACCACCTCGCCGGCGTTGATATCGAGGCTCACGTCGTTGACGGCGGTGAGGCCGCCGAAGCGCTTCACCATGTTGCGGATGGAGAGGACGGGCTCGCTCATGACCGGCTCCCGCGGCGGCCGAGGATCAGGTCGCGCGACTGGTCGATCAGCACCGCGATGATCACCACCGCGCCGACGACGATGAATTGCCAGAATGCCTGCACGTTGAGCATCACCAGCCCGGTGGTCAGCACCGCGATGATCAGCGCGCCGATCACCGTTCCGATGATCGAGCCGGCACCGCCGAACAGGCTGACGCCGCCGATGATCACCGCGGCGATGGAACTCAGCAGCAGCGCATCGCCGATCACCGCCGAGCCGGCAGTGAACCGCAGCGTCGACAGGAACCCCGCCACGCCGGCCGTGGCGGAACTCAGCATGTAGAGCCTGATAATATGGCTATCGACCGGGATGCCGGTGCGCAGTGCCGCCTGCATGTTGCCGCCGATGGCATAGGTGTGCCGCCCGAACTGCGTGCGGCGGAGGAGGAAGATGCAGAGCATCACCACGACGGCGGTGATCACCACCGGCCAGGCGAGGATGCGATCCATCTGCCGCAGCAGTTCGCCGGTGACTTCGGGCTTGTCGAGCACATAGAAACCGCCGCCTTCGCCGCGCACCCAGTAGAGCAGCGACTCGTTGCCGTAGTCGCGGATATCGGCGGGCAGGCCGATGACAGTGGTGTTCTCGGAAAACAGCAGCGCCATGCCGCGGACGATGAACGAGGTGCCCAGCGTCACGATGAAGGCCGGTACCTTCAGCTTGGCGATGATCAGGCCGTTGCAGAGGCCGACCAGCGCCGCGCCGCCGACCGCAGCCACAAAGCCCAGCACCACCGCGGGGAATAGCGGCACGCCGGCGTTGTACGAGGCACGGATCGCATGCGCCGACAGCACCGACGCGAGGCTCATCACCCAGCCGACGCTGAGATCGATGCCCGCGGAAATGATGACGAAAGTCTGCCCCAGGCCGAGCAGCAGCACCGGCACGATGGCGACGAGGATGTTCTGGCTGTTGCGTACGGACAGGAACGTGGCGCCGCCGAACAGTGGCACGGCGATGATGAAGAACAGGATCATCAGGCCGAGGAAGAACCAGGCCCAGAGCCGGCTCACCATCAGCATTAAGCGCTTGCCGGCCGAGAGCGCAGGCTCCTCAGAGCCGGCCATTGCCTTGGTATCCGTCACGTGGCCCCCGGAAATGCTCGAAACGACAGGTTGTACCGAGGGCGCCGCGCAGCGTCCTCGGCATAGAACTCATCGGGGGACCGCTACTTGCCGGTCTTGTAGATAAAGCGCGCGAAGTTCGGATCGGTGACGTTGTCCTTGTCGATGATCGCGAAACCGGTCTCGACGCGCCGCGGCAGGCTGGTAACGCCAGCTGCATCGGCCACCGCGAACTGCACGGCCATGTAGCCCATGTCGAACGGCTTTTGCGCCAGCACCAGCGACACGACGCCCTTGCCCATCAGCTCGATGGCTTCGGCCGTCGCGTCATAGGCCACGACCTGCACGTGACCGCCGAGACCGGCATTGACCACCGCGTTGCCGGCGCCACCGGCGCTGAACACGTTGGTGCCGAACACGCCGGCAAGGTCGGGGTTCTGTTCGAGCACGGCGGCCGTCTGTTGCGCCGCCTTGTTCTGGTCGTCGAGGTTGTAGTCCGGCCCGAGCACCTTGATGTCGGGGAACTCGTTCTTCATCACCTCGGCAAAGCCCTGCTCGCGGCCTTCGACCGACGAGACGTTGGGGTTGGTGGAGTTGATGTAGACCGTGCCCTTGCCGCCGATCGACTTGGCGAGGCCACGTGCGGAGATGCGACCGCCTTCGACATTGTCCGAGCCGATATAGCTGATCGGGAACGTCACCGGACCGTTCACGTAGTCACCATCGCCGAGGAAAGTATCCACGGTGATGATCTTGATGCCGGCATCGAGCGCTGCCTGCAGCGGCGCCACCATCTGGTCCTTATCGGTCGGCGCGGTGATGATGTAGTTGAGGTCGCCGCGAGCGACCAGCGCATCGAGGATCGGGGTTTGCGCCTCGACACCCCAGGTCGGCGGCACCTGAGTGACGACTTCGACGCCGAGGTCCTTGGCTGCGGCTTCGACGCCGAGCTGCATCACTTGGTAGAATGGATCGACGACGCCCGGCAGGAAGCCGATCTTGATATCGGCGGCCGAAACGACCGCAGTTGAGAGCAGAAGCGTGCCCAATAGGGCAGCAGTCATAGTCGACGCAGTACGCATCGCAGTCCTCCCCTCTATTGTTGTGGCCCGGCGGCTCCTTGGAACTCCACCGCCGGATCACTAACGATAGGCCCGCACAGTCATATTTGTAAACTGGCTGGATAAATTCGGACGTTTGACTTAGCCGAGCGCCACCTCGCGCTTGATGCCGATGGTTTCGAGGAAGTCGCGGTCGTGGCTGACTACCAGCAGCGCGCCGTCATAGGCACGAAGCCCTGCTTCCACCGCCTCGACAGCTTGGATATCGAGGTGGTTGGTCGGCTCGTCGAGGATCAACAACTCGGGCGGCCGGCCCCTGCCAATGGTGCAGGCGAGGCCGGCCCGCAGCATCTCGCCGCCGCTGAGTTGCGACACCGGCTTCAGCGCCGCGTCGGCGCGGAACATGAAGCGGGCGAGGGCGGCACGTGCGGTGGTCTCGCCGTCGTCCGGATTGAGCCGAAGGTAGTTCTCGCGGATCGTCTGGCCGGGATCGAGCAGGCTCACCTCCTGATCGAGCAAAGCTAGCCGCCGGGTGATGCGCACTGCACCGCTGACTGGAACAAGCGCTCCGGTGATAAGCCGCAGCAGCGTGGTCTTGCCAGAGCCGTTCGGCCCGGTGATCGCCACCCTCTCGGGGCCGGTGATTTTGAGACTGAGATCGCGGATCACCGGAGCATCGGCAACCGGTCCGCCGGTCACTCCATCGAGTTGCAGTACCGTGGTGCCGTTGGATAGGCCGCTCGGCTCAAGCTTCACCGCCATCGGCTGCAGCACCTCGACCTCCGCCTTTGCAGCCACCAGCGCGGAGCTGGCAGCGGCATGACGGCGCTCGCCCAGCCGCGCCTGCTCGCCGCCTGTCTTTTCGGAGTTGTCCTTCATGCCGCCGAGCAGGATGCGCGGAATGTCGCCCTTTGCTGCCTTCCGGGCGCCGGCGCCATCCTTCCTGGCCTTCCGCTCGCGCATCAACTGGGTTTTGCGGTCGAGTTCTCCCAACGTCCGCTCAGCTGTCGCCAAACCGTGTACGGCCGCCGCCAACTCAGCGGCCTTCCGCTCGCGATAGAGGTCCCAGTTGCCGCCGTAGAATCGAGCGCCGAGCGTGGTCAGTTCGACGATCGCGTCCATCTCGCGCAGCAGAGCGCGGTCGTGACTGACGACGATGGCACCGCCGCGCCAGCGCTTCAGCAGCTCGGTTACCGCGGCACGGCCGTCGCGGTCGAGGTTGTTGGTGGGTTCATCGAGCAGCAGCATGTCCGGCTGTTCGAGAAGCAACGCGGCCAGGGACAGCCGTGTTCGCTGCCCACCACTCAGCGTCGCGATCGAACGATCGAGCTCAAGCGGCGGCAGACCGACATCGGCGATGGCGGTTTCGATGCGGGAAGGGAGCAGCCAGTCCGCCTCCGCCGCGTCATCGATCGAGCCGGTGCCGGCTTCCAGCCGGTCGAGCCGCGCGAGTTCCGCAGCAGAGCCGAGTGCTTCGGCGACGCTCGTATCGGAGCGCTGCGCGGTCTGGCGCAAAATGCCGAGCGTGCCCGAAACCACGATCTCGCCGCTGGACGGCGCGAGTTCGCCGGTCACCAGTTTGAGCAGCGTGGTCTTGCCGGTGCCGTTGCGGCCGATCAGGCCGGTGCGGACGGGACCGAACGAGAGATCGAGATCTGAGAGGAGGGTGACGCCGTCAGGCGTCTTGTAGCTCACCGCTTTGAGCGAAATAGAACCGGGCATGCTTGGACTCCGGGTGACGGATCAGGGTGTTTTGATCGGTCAGTCGGACGTCCATCGGGCACCAGCCTGTTGAGTTGCGGATGCCGCGAAAATAGGCATCCGAGCCCAGATGTCAACCTCAGGGCGGATCGATGGTGCGGTTCGCGGCGATCGCGGCGAACCAGTTGGGCGGCCGCTCGATCATCCGGCGCACCACCGGGCGTTCGGGGCCCTGATGCAGGTTGCGCAGTTTCTCGCCGATCACCTCGTCGGCGTGGGTCAGGCGCTGGTTGTGCCGGGCGTACTCGGTCCAGGTCGGGCTCTTGTAGCTCTCCACCCAGATGTCGGTCTCCGAGAGATCGCGGCGTAGCACCCATTCGCGGGCGCCGTCGCGCATGCGCACGCGTTTGCGGTCGGCCATGACCCGGAGGAACTCACGGACGTCCTGCGAGCGGATCTTGTACTCGATGCTGATGACAATCGGGCCGGAGCGCGGCTCGATCGGCAGCCCGATCTGCGGCTCCTGCCAGCGGTTGGCCGGATCGAGGTCGAGCAGGACGCGCGGCGGAATGGCGAGAACTAGCCCCACCGCAGCGCCCACCACCAGCACGACGGACGAGGCGAGCAAGGCATTGCTGACGCCAAACTGCTCGCCGGCAAGACCCCAGACCCAGCTGCCGGCGGCAAGGCCGGCGAAGGTCGCGGTCTGGTAGAGC
>JBKJMF010000278.1:0-4613 GCA_046596525.1 Devosia sp.
ACTTCGATATCCGCAAGGACGCGCTCTACTGCGACCCGATCTCCTCGGTCCGCCGCCGCGCCAGCCTCACCGTGCTCGATCACGTCTTCGACGCGCTGACCGCCTGGCTCGCCCCGATCCTGGTGTTCACCATGGAAGAGGCGTGGCTCGAGCGTCATCCGGGCGCCGATTCGTCGGTGCACCTGCGCGAGTTCCCGAAACTCCCGGCCGAGTGGACCGACAAGCAGCTCGACGAGAAGTGGGAGGCGATCCGCGAGGTCCGCAAGGTCGTCACCGGCGCCCTCGAGATTCAGCGCCGCGACAAGGTGATCGGCGCTTCGCTGGAAGCCGCGCCAAAAGTCTACATCACCGACGACAAGCTCGCCGCCGCCGTCCGCGGCACCGACATGGCCGAAATCACCATCACCTCGGACATCGAAGTGATCGAAGCGGAGGGCCCCGCCGACGCGTTCCGCCTCGATGAAGTCCGCGGCGTCGCCGTGGTGTTCCAGAAGGCCGAAGGCCAGCGGTGTGCCCGCTCGTGGCGGATTCTGCCCGAGGTGGGGACGGACAAGGACTATCCCGACCTGTCGCTCCGCGACGCGCAGGCGATGCGTGAACTGAAGGCGGTGGGGCTCTGAGCTTGCCTTTGAGCAGACGGCCCCCTCCCATCCTCCCCCATGAAGGGGGAGGTGCCGCATCGAGTGATTGGCACGATCCAGCTACAGCCTCGACTCTTCACCTCCCCCTTCATGGGGGAGGCCGGGAGGGGGCCGTCTGCTTCGGTTCGTCCCCGCGTGAGGCGTCCGAATGACCCGCCCCCACCTAATCACCTCGCTCCTCGCCGGCCTCTTCGCCTTCGCCCTCGATCGCGGCCACAAGTTACTGCAGGTCAGCTCCGATTGCATCGGCGCGGCCTCGTCGCTCTGCATCGAGCATCTCGGCTTCGTCACCCCCGCCACGCCCTTCGGCTGGCGCGGCGGCGAGATCGTCCCGGTCACCAGCTTCTTCGACTACGTGCTGGTGTGGAACACCGGCGTCTCCTACGGCCTCTTTGGTGATCTGCCGGTGTGGGCACTCGGCGCCATCGCCGTGGTGGCCATCGCGGCGCTCGGCGTATGGTGGTCGCGCACCTCCGATGTGCTGGTGCGCTTCGGCCTCATGCTGGCCATCGGCGGCGCCGTCTCCAACGCGCTGGATCGCGTGCTCTACGGCGCCGTTGCGGATTTCTTTCACTTTCATTGGCAGGATTGGTCGTTCTACATCTTCAACATCGCCGACGTGGCGATCACCTTGGGGGTGTTGCTGCTGCTCCTCGATTTCGTCGGGATCGGCCGCAGGAAGCCTGCCTGAACGCAAAGGCGCCTCAATCTGGTCTTACGGCCCGGTTGCGTGGGCAACGAAAGCGATAACAATTCCGAACGAATTGTTCGTAGGCCTATGATGGTCTATAAGGCCCGCGCGGGGCGCGACGGGTCGGGAAAAGGGAAGTCTCAATGTTGAGTGATTTGACCGGGCGGCGGCCCAGTTTCAAAGCCGTGACCCGGGGCGGATTGCTGACCGTTGGTTTGATGCTCGGCCTCGGCCTGAGCGCCTGCACCACCACCGAAGGCACCAATGCCCTCAGCGACGTCGGCACCTTCGAGCGCGAAGTGCTGACCGAGACCATGAAGGGCATGGGCATCATGGACCGCGAGGAGAAGCCGGAGAACGCGGAACGGCGCGGCCCCCTGGTCCTCCCCAAGTCCAATGCCTCGCTCCCTGCGCCGCAGGAAGCCAGCAAGAGCGCCGAACTGCTGCCTGAAGACTCGAACAACGTTCAGATCGACACCTCCAACATCTCGGAAGCCGACCTGAAGCGGTTGCGCAACGCCAAGGTCGTCGACCTGCGCACCCTCAACGGGCGTCCGCTGACCGACGTCGAAGCCAAGCAGCTCACCGCCCGGATGACCGCGGCCAAGCTCAAGGGCGGCCCGCGTCCGCTCTATCTGCCGCCGGAAGAATACTACACCACGGTCAAGGGCCAGGATCTGGTATGCCTTGCCGCCAATGGCGAGCTCGTGCCGCTCACCGACAAGTCGTGCCCGCCCGATGTCCGCAAGGCCCTAGCCGCGCAGGCGAACTAGAGCGTTTCCAGAAAAAGTTGCAGACTTTTTCACCTCGGAAGCGCGACCACTTAGCCCGGTAGGGCACGTCTCGAAGAGACTGGCCCTACCCCTTCAACTCGAAAGATGCGCTGACCCCCCGGGCAATCCTGCCCGGCACCGGTCCCGCAGGAGTTATAGCATGTCGAATGTTTCAGCCGTCCCGACGGACGGCGACCGCTTGGCCAAGGTCATTGCGCGGTCAGGTCTGTGCTCCCGCCGCGATGCCGAGGGCTGGATCAAGGACGGACGCGTCACCGTCAACGGCAAGAAGGTCCTCACCCCGGCCTTCAACGTTTCCGAAAAAGACAAGATCAAGGTCGATGGCGAGCCGCTGGCGGCGCGTCAGGGCACCCGCGTCTGGCTCTATCACAAGCCCGCCGGCCTCGTGGTCACCGAGAAGGACCCGGAAGGGCGCCCCACCGTCTTCGAGGCGCTGGAAGAAAAGGACCTGCCGCGCGTCGTCTCCATCGGCCGGCTCGATATCAACACCGAAGGGCTGCTGCTGGTCACCAACGATGGCGGCCTGAAGCGCGTGCTCGAACTGCCGGCCACCGGCTGGCTCCGCCGCTACCGCGTCCGCGCCTTCGGCTCCGTCACCCAGGCCCAGCTCGATACGCTGAAGGACGGCATCGAGATCGAGGGCATCCAGTACGGCCCGATCGAAGCCATCCTCGAACGCGCCCAGGGCTCCAACACCTGGCTGGTGCTCAGCCTGCGCGAAGGCAAGAACCGCGAGGTCAAGAACGTCCTCGGAGCGCTCGGCCTGCAGGTCAACCGCCTGATCCGCGTCAGCTACGGCCCGTTCCAGCTCGGCGATCTGCCCGAGGGCGAGATCGAGGTCGTGGCCGCCCGCGTGCTGCGCGAGCAACTCGGCAAGCGCCTCGCTGCCGAAGCCAACACCGATTTCGAGAGCGACATGCCCGAGATCGCGCCGAAGAAGAAACTGGCCACCAATCCCAAGCTGCGCGCCGCCGCCCCCGGCAAGGTGCTGCCCAAGGATTCGCCGCACAAATCGCGCGAAAACAAGTTCCGCTTCGAGGACGACCAGACCGAAGCCGCAGCTGCCGCAGCCTTTGCCGATCGCCCGCGCCAGGATCGCCCCGGCCGCTTCGACAAGCGTCCGGTCAAGGCCCCTAGCCGCCCGCGTGAAGTCGATCCGCGCGATATCCGGACTATCCATTTCGAGGACGGCCGCGAGGCCGAAATCCACGTCAAGCCGCCGCGCCGCGATGGCGATGGGGCCCCGGGCGAAGTCCGCAAGGGTTGGAACGACCCCGAGGACAGCTCTGCCAAGAATTTCGGCCGCCCCGCGCATCACGAAGACCGCCCCGCTCGTCCGCCCCGCGCCGAGGATGGCGACCGCCCCAAGCGCGCCTATGGCGACAAACCGACCGGCAAACGTCCTTATGGCGATAAGCCTGCCTACGGTGCCAAACCTGCCTACGGCGACAAGCCTGCCGGCAAGCGCCCGTACGGCGACAAGCCGCGGAGTGATGGGGACCGCCCGTCGCGTCCCTACGAAGGCAAGAAGCCCTACGCGCCGCGCGGCGATGGAGCCGCCCGCTCCTACGGCGACAAGAAGCCTTACGCCCCCCGCACCGATGCCAGCGACCGTCCGGCCCGCGCCTACGGCGACAAGCCGCGCAGCTTCGGTGAGAAAAAGCCGTACGCACCCCGTGGCGATGCCGCTCCGCGTTCGTACGGTGACAAGAAGCCCTCGGGCGCCCGTCCGTCGCGCGACGGCGCCGACCGTCCGCCCCGTGCCGAGGAGCGCCCCTACGCACCGCGCAATTCCACCCCGCGCGAGCGCACCAGCAGCCGCCCGCTGGGTGACAAGAAGCCCTACGCGGCGCGTGGCGATGCTGGCCCGCGCTCGTTCGGCGACAAGAAGCCCTACGGCACCCGTCCGCCCCACGGCGATCGCCCTTCTGGCGATCGTCCGCGCGAAGGCGGCGACCGTCCGGCCCGCCCGTACGGCGACAAGCCCCGCAGCTTTGGCGACAAGAAGCCGTTCGCCGGCAAGCCTGCCGGCGCTGGCGGCAAGCCCTACGCGGGCAAGCCATCGGGTGGCCGTCCTTCCGGTGGCCGTCCGCGCGGACCCAAAAAGCCGCGCGAGTAAGCCATGCGCATCGTCGCCGGCAAGTTTCGCGGCAAGGCGCTGCTGTCGCCGAGCGACGACAGCATCCGCCCCACCTCCGACCGGGCCCGCGAATCGGTGTTCAACATCCTCGCGAGCCGCATCGGCGTGCATCTCGATGGGCTGAAAGTGCTCGACCTCTTCGCCGGCACCGGCGCGCTAGGCCTCGAAGCCCTGTCGCGCGGCGCCTCGGGCGCGGTGTTCGTCGATATCGGTGCCGAAGCCCGCGGCCTGATCCGCGACCATATCGAAGCCTTCGGCATCGCCGGCATCGCCAAACTCCTCCGCCGCGACGCCACCGCGCTCGGCCTCGCCGGCACCATGGGCCCCTTCGACCTGGTCTTCCTCGA
>JBKJMF010000001.1:0-5571 GCA_046596525.1 Devosia sp.
TACCCGCACATCGAGTTCCTCAACGCCCCCTATCTCAACGACCACCCGCTGGTGGTCGAAACCTTCGTCGGTCGCATTCAGGAGATGCTGGTCGGGCAGAACCTGATGAACTGCGCCATGTGCAAATACCGCGAGCAGGTGTTGGGCTTCGAGGCCGAGGTCGGCCTGGCGCAGGAAAGCCACCACCACCATGTCGAAGGCATCGGCGGCGGTCTCGAGAACTGCCCCTGCAAGGGCGATTGCGATTCCTCCTGCCGCGACGAAGCCTTCTGCCTGAAGCACGGCCTGCCCTGGACCCCGCTCCCCAGCCACGATCACGGACACGACCACGCTCACCCGCACGCTCATCCCCACACCCACGCCCCGGCCCAGCACGCGCTGGTCGCCCACCCTGCCTTCCCGGTCATCCGCCTCGGCGCCAGCCACGATCACGGCCACCCCGAAGATCACGGCCACCACCACGGCGGGCACGACCACGCCGATCACCATCACCACCCCTATCCGCACGCCGATCACCCGCTTGGACCCGTGACCCTCCCCAAAGTCCCCGGCCGCCTCGCCCGCGAGGACAGGGAGAGCTGATGCCGCTCTTCGATCGCTACATCGCGGTGGATTGGTCGGCAGCGAACACGCCCAAGCGCGGCAAGGATTCGATCTGGATCGGCGAACTCGGTCCCGAAGGCCGCCTGCCGAGCGAGAACCCACCGACCCGCCACGAAGCGATGGCCAGCATCACCAACCGCCTGTTCGCCGCCCGCCAACGCGGCGAGCGCATCATGCTCGGCTTCGACTTCGTCTTCGGCTATCCGCGTGGCGCCTCGGCGGCGATTGCCTCCGCCACGGACCTCTCAGACACCTCCCCCCTTGTGGGGGAGGCCGGGAGGGGGGTGCCCCAAGCACCGTGGTCACTCCTTTGGGCAACGCTCCACAGCCTCGTCGTCGACTCCCCCGACAACCAGTCGAACCGCTTCCAGCTCGCCGAAGCCATCAACCTGCGCCTCGCCGATGGCCCGCACTTCTGGGGTCACCCGCACCAGCACAGCTATGCGGGCCTCACCCCCAGGCGCCCGTCCACTGCCTACGCCAGCATCCCCGAGCGCCGCGCCGCCGAGCGCTTCGTCCGCAGCGCCCAGCCCGTCTGGAAACTCACGGGAATCGGCTCCGTCGGCAGCCAGGCCATGCTCGGCATCGCCCGCCTCCAAGCCCTGCGCACCGAACCACGCTTCGCCGCCGACATCGCCATCTGGCCGTTCGAAACCGGCTTCACTGACGACCTGACGAAACCCATCACCATCGTCGAGATCTATCCCTCGCTGTTCCCGGTCACCGAAGCCGACGGTCAGCCGCGCGACCGCGCGCAGGTCGAAGTGACCACCAGCCGCTTCGCCGAACTCGACCGCGCCGATCTCCTCGGTACCTTCCTCAGCCCACCGGCCACGCTGTCGGCCGACGAGCGCGCCAACCTCCTCGCCGAGGAAGGCTGGATCGCCGGCGCCGGCCACGACGCGCTGCTCGCCGAGTTGCGGAGCGCCGCATGACTTACCTCCGCGATCCCGACGCCATCTACATCAAGAGCTTCGCCACCATCGACGCCGAAGCCGACCTGTCGTCGCTGCCGCCCGAACTCCACCCCGCCGCCATCCGCATGATTCACGCCTGCGGCATGGCCGACCTCGCCGCTGACATCGTCGGCGACCCGGCCCTGCCTGCCGCCGCCCGCCGCGCTCTCAACACCGGCGCGCCAGTCCTCTGCGATTGCGAAATGGTCCGCTCCGGCATCATCCGCCGCCATCTCCCCGATACCACCGAGCTCGTCCTCACCCTCAACGATCCCGCCGTCCCGGCCCTCGCCAAATCCCTCGGCACCACCCGCTCCGCCGCCGCTGTCGAGCTCTGGCGTCCCCGTCTCGCTGGCGCCGTGGTCCTCATCGGCAACGCCCCCACCGCGCTGTTCCATCTCATCGAACTCATCGAAGCCGGCGGTCCGCGCCCCGCCGCAATAATCGCAGCGCCGGTCGGTTTCGTGGGGGCGGCCGAAAGCAAGGCCTTGCTCGCGTCGAACGCGCTTTCTATTCCATTCCTCACGGTGCGCGGACGCCGCGGTGGTTCGGCCATCGCCAGCGCCGCCTTCAACGCCATTTCGAAAGGCCTCGCATGACCGCCTGGCTGCACATCATCGGGGTAGGGGAGCGCGGCCCGGGGGAGCTGCCGGCCTCGTTCAAGCTGCTGCTCAACTACGCCGATACCGTCATCGGCCCCGCCCGCTTCCTCGCCGATCTCGAACCGATCACCCGGCCCAACGCCGGCGCCGATCTGTTCAATCCCGAGTTCGTCACCAAGCGCAGCTTCGAAGCCGTCGCCCGCGCGCTCTCCGGCGAGGAACCCGATCATTCGCCGGCCTCCTCCTACGCCGATGGCCGCACCCTGATCGAATGGGAGCCGCCGCTCGACAACATGATCGAGCAGGTGATGGCGCTGCGCGAAACCCCCACCGTCATCCTCGCCTCCGGCGATCCGATGTGGTTCGGCATCGGCGCCACGCTGACCCGCTACCTGCTGCCGTCCGAGTTCACCATCCACGCCCATCCCTCGGCCTTCCAGCTCGCCGCGGCGCGGCTGCATTGGCCACTGCAATCGGTGTCGGCCATCTCGCTGCATGGCCGCGCCGTCGAAACGCTGCATCCGCACCTCGTCCCCGGCAACCGCATCCTGGCGCTCACCGCCGATCACACCACCGTCGATCTCGCCATTGAACTGCTGGTCGATCGCGGCTACGGCCGTAGCCTTGTCACCACCCTCGAAAACCTCGGCGGCCCGGAGGAGAAGATCACCTCCGATGAGGCCGAGGCCTTCGATACCCGCGAGATCGATGATTTCTACGTCCTTGCCATCGATTGCGTGCCCGATTTTACCGCCCCGCTGCTGCCGCCTGTCCCCGGCCTGCCGGACGAAGTCTTCGTCAACGATGGCCAACTGACCAAGCGCGAGATCCGCGCCGCCACCCTCGCCAAGCTCGGCCCGTTCCCCGGCGCGCTGCTCTGGGATGTCGGCGCCGGCTCAGGCTCCATCGGCATCGAATGGATGCGCGCTGCCCGCGACGCCAAGGCCATTGCCTTCGAGCGCGAAGGCGAGCGCCTGCAGATGATCGCCCTCAACGCCGCCGCCCTCGGCGTGCCGCATCTCGAAATCGTCAGCGGCGAAGCCCCCGGCACCTTCGGCCGCAAGACCCCGCCCGACGCCATCTTCCTCGGCGGCGAGGTTGGCAATGACGACCTGTTCGATGCCTGCTGGAATGCCCTGAAGCCCGGTGGCCGCCTCGTCGCCAACGCCGTCACCCTTGATGCCGAGCACGCGCTCTATTCGCGCCACCTGCAGCTCGGCGGCGAACTGACCCGCATCGAAATCTCGGCCCTCGATCGCGTCGGCGGTCACCGCGCCTTCAAGCCGCGCATGGCCGTCACCCAGTGGTCGGTCACCAAGGCGCTGCACGGCCTGGTCGTTTCACCATGAAAACGGAACAAACCACCGGCACCCTGCACCTCGTCGGCGTCGGCCCCGGCGACCCCGAACTGCTGACGCTGAAGGCGGCTCGCCTGCTCGGCGCCATCCCCGTCATCGCCTACCCGACCACCGGGGAGGACTCCGCGCTCGCCCTCGAAATTGCCGGTCCACACCTCAATCCCGCCGCCGAGCGCCTCCCCGTCAGCATCCCGATGTCGGTCGAACGAGGCCCGGCCCAGGCCGCCTATGATGCCGCCGCCGAAGCCATCCTCGCCCACCTCCGCGCCGGCCGTGATGTCGCCTGGCTTTGCGAGGGCGATCCGCTGTTCTACGGCTCAGCCATGTACCTCGTCACCCGCGTCGGCGCCCACGCCCCGGTGGCCATCGTCCCCGGCGTCACCTCGTTGACCGCCGCCGCCGCCGCCATCGGCCGCCCGCTCGCCGCCCGTAACGAACTGCTGAAAATCCTGCCCGCACCGCTCGACGACGCCACCCTCCGCGCCGAACTCGCCGCCACCCCCGCCGCCGCCATCATCAAGGTCGGCCGCCATTTCGATCGCGTCCGCACGCTGCTCGCCGAAACCGGCCACGCCGATGGCGCCGTCGTCGTCGAACACGCCACCATGGATCGCCAGCGCATCACACGCCTGGCCGATTTCGCCCACGATGAGCGGCCCTACTTCTCCACCATCCTCTGCTATCGAGGTGCTGAAGCCTGGGGGGAGAACGCATGAGCGGCCCCGCCGTCATCATCTTCGCCGATAGCGGCCTCGAGACCGCCAAGCACATTGCCGCGACCACTGGCGGCGAGATCTACACCTGCGGACAGGGTGGGGCCGATGCCCTCAAGCTGCTGCCGCGCCTGTTCTCTGAAGGCCGCACCATCATCGGCGTGTGCGCTGCCGGCATCCTCATCCGCCTGCTGGCATCAAGCCTCGAGAACAAGCAGAAGGAGCCGCCGGTCCTCGCCGTCTCGCAGGATGGCTTGTCAATCGTGCCGCTGCTCGGCGGCCACCGCGGCGCCAATCGTCTCGCCCGCAAGCTCGCCGAAGAACTGGGTGGCTTCGCCGCCATCACCACCGCGTCCGATGCGAAATTCCTCCATAGCCTCGACGAGCCGCCGGCCGGCTGGGTCCTCGGCACCCCGCAGGATGCCAAGCCCGCCATGATGGCGCTGCTGCTCGGCGCCAAGCTGCAGATCGAGGGCGAGGCGCCGTTTCTCGCCGAGGCCGGCTACCCGGTCTCCTCCATGGGCTCGGTCAAGGTGCTGGTCACCGAGCAGAAGCTCCGCATCGAACGCGGCATCGTCTATCACCCCAAGACCCTCGTCGCCGGTGTCGGCTGCGAGCGCGGCGCCGACGCCGAGGAGGTCATCGGCCTCATCGATTTCGCCCTCCGCCAGCAGAACCTCGCCCACGAAAGCCTTGCGGCCATCGCCTCCATCGACATCAAGGCCGACGAACCGGCGCTGCTTGAGGCCGCCCGCTACTACAAGGTACCGCTCCGCCTGTTCTCGGCCGCTGAACTGAGCCAGGAGCGCTATCGGCTGAAGTCGCCCTCCGACTATGTCGAGGAAACCGTCGGCACCCCCAGCGTCGCCGAGGCCGCGGCGCTGAAAGCCGGCCAGGTCGTCGTCGGCAAGCTGAAGTCGGCCCGCGCCACCTGCGCCATCGGCCGCGCCCTCCGCCCCATCGATACCGAAGCGTTCGGCCACCGCCCCGGGCTCCTCCACCTGGTCGGCATCGGCCCCGGCGAAGCCATCTCCCGCACCGCCGCCGCCGTTGCCGCGCTGGAAGCCAGCACCGATTGGGTCGGCTACGGCCTCTATCTCGATCTCATCGGCGACCTCCGCCGCACCCAGCTCGAACACCGCTACCCGCTCGGCGAGGAAGAAATCCGCGTCCGCCACGCCCTCGAACTCGCCGCCGAGGGCAGGGTGGTCGCGCTGGTCTGCTCGGGCGATGCACAGATTTACGCCATGGCGGCACTGGCCTTCGAACTGCTCGACGCCACCGGCGATCGCGCCATCTCCGAGGTAGCCCGCCGTGTCGCCGTCGAAACCCATCCGGG
>JBKJMF010000032.1:0-3027 GCA_046596525.1 Devosia sp.
CGCCCGCGGCCAACGAGTGGGTGCCGCTTTGGGCCTTGGGGGACCTTCGAACTTAACTTACGCAAGCTCCTCTGGAGATGGGGCTTCGAACAGGTGCACCCACTCTTGGAGCCTGGCCTCAGGGATGTGAAAAGTGCCGGACGGAAGATGGCTATTCCTGGCCTTGATGCGCTCCAGCAGGAGCTCCTCAGAGGCATCGGCAAAATGGATCCTGAAGCCTACACCGAGTTCGTGAGCCCTTGCTCGAAGCTCGTCTCTCTCGCGCTTAGTCCAGAAGCCAAAGTCGAGGATCACATCTACGCCGAGCATCAAAACTCTCGACGCCGTCTCCCATAGAAGCGACTCGATCGCCCCGTGCCTGGTGTTGTGTGTCGCGAAATCGGCGTCATCGCTACCGTCGTCGACGTCCATTCCAAACAGCCGGACGTGCCACTCATCGACGGTAAGGCGGAGGGCGGCGTATTCGACTTCCAGTTTGCGAGCCAAAGTCGTCTTGCCACTGCCTGGCAGTCCGACCATCAAGTGAAGTGTTGCCATTAATAGACCCGCCAGTCCCCGATGCCTCTCCATCTGATCGCACGTCCACCCGAAGAGCAACTAGCCCCCTGATCCGGAAGTGGAAGGCAGCGCACGAGGTGATGGATCTCAGTGTCCGGTTCTGGTGCAAAACGGTGCCACATGAGGTGAGGGCGGTCAGTCCCCTCAGTACTCCTCCGGCACATAAAGCTCCGGCTTCACCGTATGCCGCACATAATCCGCGTGCCTCACCCGCTGCGGCAGCTGCACCTCTTCCTTCGGCACGTCCTGGTAGGGCACCTGGCTCAGCAAATGCGCGATGCAGTTGAGCCGCGCCCGCTTCTTGTCCACCGCCTGCACCACCCACCACGGCGCTTCGGCCGTATGCGTGCGGTCGAACATCTCTTCCTTGGCCTTGGTGTACTCTTCCCAGTGCACCCGGCTTTCGAGGTCCATGGGTGAGAGTTTCCATTGCTTCAGCGGATCATGCAGCCGCATCTGGAAGCGGAACTCCTGCTCTTCGTCGGTGATCGAGAACCAGTATTTGACGAGGATGATGCCCGAACGCACCAGCATGCGCTCGAACTCCGGCACGGTGCGGAAGAACTCTTCCAGCTCGTCCGGCGAGCAGAACCCCATCACCCGCTCGACGCCGGCCCGGTTGTACCAGGAGCGGTCGAACAGCACCATTTCGCCTGATGTCGGCAGGTGCGGCACGTAGCGCTGGAAGTACCACTGGTGCTTTTCGCGCTCAGTCGGCGCCGGCAGCGCCACGACGCGCGCCACCCGCGGGTTGAGCCGCTGCGTCACCCGCTTGATCGCGCCGCCCTTGCCGGCCGAGTCGCGGCCCTCGAACAGCACCACCACCTTGAGCTTCTTGTAGGCCACCCAGTCCTGCAGCTTCACCAGCTCATGCTGCAGCCGGAACAGCTCGCGGAAATACACCTTGCGGTCGATGGTGTCGGCCGCCGGCCCGATGCCCTCGGCGACCAGCTCGTCGAGCCGGTCGTCCTCCATCTGCATTTCCAGCTCTTCGTCGAAATCGTCGGCGATCGCCTGCTTGATCCGCTCGAGTTCGGCCGGCGTCTTGGTCTTGTGGTCGTTCATTACGGGCACCCATGGATTACTGACGGGAGGGGTGCCCGTTCCATATGAAGCTATTGTGACCGTATGCCGGGCGTCAGCGTACTCCCGCCGCTTTCAGCACTGCGCAGGCATCGCCGAACCATTGCGCGGCGCGATCGAGGTGGTTGCCGTAGGTTTTGATGTGCCAGGCATTGCCATGGTTCTCATACACTCCGCCGGCATTGAACGCCGCCGCGATCAGCATCGGGTCCTGCCCGGTTACCCCCAGCCGCTGTTTGATCTCGGCAGCCCCGATCTCGATATTGGTCGCCGGATCGTACAGCGGATGCGTCGCCGGGGTTGCCGGTTTCACCGAATAGACCGGCGCCACCTGGAACGGATGGAACGGCAGATGCTGCGCCGCGATCACCCAGCGCGCCGTGGTCCCCAGCGTCTGCATCGGCCCGGCGCTGTAGTCGCCCTGCACCGGCGGGTTGACGTCCTTGTTCCACACATGCGCTTCCCAGCGGAACGTCGCCGGTCCGGTGAAGCCATGCGCCTTGTAGGCCGCGGTCTCGGTGGCGATGGTCATCAGGATCACTTCCGGCGCCATCCCGTACTTCTTCGCCATCACCATGATGATGGTGCCGAACTCGTCCCAGATCGCCTTCAGGGTGCTCGGCGCACCCGGGCTACGGATCGGCTTGGTGCCGTTGGAATAGGTGCGCAAGTACACCCCGTCGCCGTCATACTTCCAGTCCTGCCCGCCGAACTTGTTGTGCCACCCGGCCGACCCCACCGGCGGCAGGTCGTTCACCGCCAGCGGCGAAATCCCATGCTCCGGCGCGGTTTCGTCCAACTCCTCGAGTGCCGCTGCCGGCAGTCCAGGCCGCTCCGTCACCGAGGCCGGCGGTGGTGGCGCATTCTGCGCGCCGCCCCAGCGCACGATCTGGCCTTCGAGATGCTCAGCCCAGTCGTCATCCCCGCCGGCCGGATACTGGCCGGCGCGCAACTGCGCGAGCGTCACATCGGACGCCTGCAGATGTGGCAATTCCCACGACAGCGGCTCAAGGCCCTCGGCCCGCGCGATGGTGTGGAGGTCCTTCCAGGCGTTCTTCCACTTGCCCGCCGAGGTCCAGCTCCAGCTGCCGTCGACCTTCAGCACGAAATCCGCCGCCATCCCGAACTGGTGGTACGATGACCAGGATCCGGCGTTGCTGACGATGCTCCCGGGCCGCGTCCGCCCCTGCGCATAGAGATACGCCTGTCGCTGTGGCGTCCGGTACGCCTCGAAGATCTGGAACGGCAGGTCCGCCGCGGCCAGCTTTGCCAGCACCGTGGTGCAGCGCCGCCGCACCTCCGGATGCAGATGCTTGAGATCGGTGTCCCGACTGTCGTTCGACGCCATGATGCGTGCCCTCGATTGCCCCGGGGCAGGCTACGTCG
>JBKJMF010000483.1:0-3535 GCA_046596525.1 Devosia sp.
GTCTCGCGCAACTGGCTGTTCGCCACCAACGCCGGCGGCGGGACGGAGCGCCGCCGGTTCGAGGCGCTCCGGGTCCTGATCGTCAGGCCGTAGCCCGGTACCGCTCCAGCGCCGAGCCCATGTCGGCCTTGAGGTCGGCGAGGCTCTCCAGCCCCACATGCACCCGGAACAGCTGCCCCGGCGCATCCCACGGCACCGCCGTGCGGATGTTGGTCGGGTCGAACGGGATGCAGAGGCTCTCGTAACCGCCCCACGAATAGCCCATGCCGAACAACTCGAACCCGTTGACCATCGCCGCCAGCGCATCGCGCGACCGCTTGTTCACCCGGAAGGTGAAGAGACTGCCCGCGCCGGTGAAATCGCGCTTGAAGATCGCGTGATCCGGATGGCTCGGCAGGGCAGGGTGGTAGACTTCCTCGACGCCCGACTGACCCTGCAGCCAGTCAGCGAAGGCCAGCGACTGCTCGTTATGATGCTTCATCCGCACCGCCAGCGTCCTGAGGCCGCGCAACGTCAGATACGAATCGTCCGGCGACACCGCGACGCCGAGAATCCGGTGCGTGCGCTTCAGCCGGGTCCAGTACTTCTCGTTGGCCGAGACGGTGCCCACCATCGCGTCGGAGTGGCCGACGAACATCTTCGTCGCGGCGTGCATCACCATGTCCGCGCCCAGTTCGAGCGGGCGGTGGAACAGCGGCGTCGCCCACGAATTGTCGACGATCACGATGATGCCGCGGGCATGCGCCGCGGTGGCGATCGCCGGCAGGTCCTGCATCTCGAAGGTCAGCGACCCTGGGCTCTCGACGAACACCGCCTTGGTCTGGTCGGTGAACAGATCGGCGATGCCGGCGCCGATTCGCGGGTCGTAGAACCGGGTCGTCACGCCGAAGCGCGCCAGCCCCTCGGTCGCGAACGTACGTGTGGGTTCGTACGCAGTATCGGTCATCAGCAACTCATCGCCGGCCGAAACTGCCGCTAGCAACGCGGTGGAGACCGCCGAGAGCCCGGACGGCGCGATGATCGTCCCTGCGGCGCCCTCGAGTTCGCTCACGAGATCGCAAAGCGCCCGCGTCGTGGGGTTGTCATTCCGGCCATAGCGGTACGGCGCCTTGTAATCCTCCAGCTCATCGAGCGTCTTGAACAGGATGGTCGAGCCGCGGAACACCGGCATGTTCACGAAGCCGAGGTGATCGTCCGAAGCGCGGCCGCTATGTGTGAGGATGGTTTCCAGGGAGACAGTTTCACCGGTTTTCCCGGGCTTTTTGCTCATTGCAAGTCCTGCTCAAAATGCAGTCAGAGGTGGATTCTGAACAAAAAACAGTCAGGTCTGCTGCCCCATTTTGGCCATGGAGCTTGACGCAACCGTCAATTGCCGCTTCGATGCTTACCAGCATCACTCCCGCCCTCCAAGGCGGAGGTGCCGCCGGACAGCAGGCTGGGGCCCGACTGTTCGGACGAACAGGGTCAGGAAACAAGGTAAAAACAATGATCAAATCCCTTCTATCCGTCGCGCTGGCGGCAGGCCTCGGCCTTTCCGCATCAGCCGCGTACGCGCAGACGACGACGTCGGCGACGCTCGACGCGGTCAAGGCCAAGGGCTACGTCCAGTGCGGCGTGACCGGCGGCGTGCCGGGCTTCTCCGCTCCGGACGCGAACAACAACTGGACGGGCCTGGAAGTCGACTATTGCCGCGCTATCGCCGCGGCCGTGTTCAACAACGCCGATGCGGTCCGCTACACCCCGCTCACCTCGCAGGAGCGCTTCACGGCTCTCTCCGCCGGTGAAATCGATGTGCTGTCGCGTACCACCACCTGGACGATGAGCCGCGATACCCAGCTCGGTATCAAGTTCGTCGGCACGCTGTTCTATGACGGCCAGGGCTTCATGGTCCGCAAGGCCGACAACATCGCATCGGCGCTCGATCTTGGCGGCGCCGCCGTCTGCATCGAATCCGGCACCACCACCGAGCTGAACGCGGCTGACTACTTCGCCGCCAACAAGCTCGAGTTCAACACCGTGGTGTTCGTCGACCAGGACGAGGTCGTGAAGGCCTACGAAGACGGCCGCTGCGACGTCTACACCACTGACTCCTCGGCTCTCGCCGCCGAGCGTTCGAAGTTCGCCAATCCCGCCGACCACATCATCCTGCCCGAGATCATCTCCAAGGAGCCGCTCGGTCCGGTTGTGCGTCAGGGCGACGATGGCTGGTTCAACATTGCCCGCTGGACCTACTACGCGCTGCTCGAAGCCGAAGAACTCGGCGTCACCCAAGCGAACGTCGACGACATGCTGGCTTCCGACAACCCGGCGATCAAGCGCCTGCTCGGCGTCGAAGGCGACTTCGGCACCCCGATCGGCCTGACCAAGGATTGGGCGTACCAGATCGTCAAGCTGGTCGGTAACTACGGCGAAGTCTACGACAAGCATGTCGGCCCGGCGACCCCGATTGGCCTGGCCCGCGGCCTGAACGCCCTGTGGCGCGATGGCGGCATCCAGTACTCGCCGCCGATCCGCTAAGCCTTACTGCAGCCCGGCGCTGGAACCTCCAGCGCCGGGCTGATCACTCCTGGCGGCGGCTTGGCGGAGCTGTTCACGCCACGATTTCTTCTTCTCCTTGGCAGGGGAGATGCACGACCCATGGCATCCATAGACACGGCACAAGCACCGCCGCGAAGCTTTTCGTTCAATGATCCCGTGGTGCGCGGCATCATCTACCAGGTCGTCGTCGGTGTGCTGGTCGTCGCGTTCCTGGTCTGGATCGTCAACAACACGGCGATCAACCTCAAGGCGCAGAACAAGACCTCGGGCTTCGACTTCCTGTGGAAGACGGCTGGCTTCGACATCAGCTTCTCGTTGTTCCCGTTCGACCGCACGTCGTTCTACTGGCAGGCATTTCTCGTCGGCCTGACCAACACCGTTCTCGTGGCGGCGATCGGCATCATCTTTGCTACCCTCCTGGGCTTCACCATCGGCATCGGCCGGCTGAGCTCGAACTACCTGGTTTCGCGGCTGGCGACGGTCTACGTCGAAACCATCCGCAACATCCCGCTGCTGCTGCAGTTGTTCTTCTGGTACTTCGCGGTTTTGAAGACCATGCCGGCCGTGCGCGACTCGCTGGCGCTGCCACTCGATACCTTCATCAATCAGCGCGGCCTGTTCGTGCCCAAGCCCGTGCCGGACGCGCAGTTCGTCTGGGTCTGGGTAGCGCTGGCCATCAGCGTCGTGCTGTGGGTGTTGCTGTCGCGCTGGGCCAAGGCGCGCCTCGAGGCAACCGGCAAGCGCTTCCCGGTTTTCCTCGGCGGCCTGTTGATGACCGCCGTCCTCGTCGCCATCGTCTGGCTGGCGAGCGGAGCGTCCGTGACCTTCGATCCGCCGGTGCTCAACCGCTTCAATTTCAAGGGCGGGCTTGAACTGCCCCCCGAACTCGTGGCGCTGGTTTTCGGCCTTTCGATCTACACCGCCGCCTTCATCGCGGAAACGGTGCGCGGCGGCATCCAGTCGGTCAGCCACGGCCAGACCGAGGCGGCGCAGGCCC
>JBKJMF010000557.1:0-3279 GCA_046596525.1 Devosia sp.
TTGTTGACCTGGTAAGGCAGCTCGTCGACGATGATTGCCTGACGCTGGCCACGGTCGATCGGCTCGAAGTGGCAAAGCGCGCGCATCACGACCTTGCCGCGACCGGTACGATAGCCCTGCTGTACACCGGCACTGCCGTAGATGATGCCGGCGGTGGGAAAGTCCGGCGCCGGGATGATCTGCATCAGGTCATCGATTGACGCCTCAGGGTGCTCAAGCAGATGCAGGCAGGCGTCCACTACTTCGCCCAGGTTATGCGGCGGGATGTTGGTTGCCATGCCGACTGCGATGCCGCCCGAGCCATTCACGAGAAGGTTCGGCAGCCGGCTGGGCAGCACCAACGGCTCATGCTCGGAGCCGTCGTAGTTCGGTCCGAAGTCGACTGTCTCCCGGTCGATGTCGGCCAGCATCTCATGCGCGATCTTGGCAAGCCGAATCTCGGTGTAGCGCATGGCGGCCGCGTTGTCGCCGTCGACCGAGCCGAAGTTGCCTTGGCCGTCGATCAGCGTCACGCGGAGCGAGAACTCCTGCGCCATGCGGACCAAGGAGAAGTACACCGCGTCGTTGGAGTGCGGGTGGTACTTACCGATCACGTCGCCGACCACGCGGGCCGATTTGCGATACGGGCGATTCCAGTCGTAGCCCTGCTCGTTCATCGAATGCAGGATGCGCCGGTGCACCGGCTTCAGCCCGTCGCGCACGTCAGGCAGGGCCCGGCTCACGATTACGCTCATCGCGTATGCGAGATAGGACTCGCGCATCTCGTCGCTGATCGAAATCGGGGCGATGTCGGAGGGTAGCGGCGGTGCGCCGTTCGGGTCGTCGGTCTTGTCTGCCACGGGGCCGTTTTCAAACTATGAAAGCTGGGCGAAGCTTTAGGCGATTCCCGTGCCGAAGACCAACTGGCGCTGGCCAGCCGGCGAGGATGTCCACGGTATTGGCAACGGCGCCCGACGCTTCTCGAATAAGTGTAGTGACGTGGGTTTGCGGCAACTTTGGGCCTAAATCGCTGGGTTGCGCCATATTCGGGCGTTTACACGGCGCTCAAACGGCTGGACGCGCCGCCGCCAAGCCCTTAGTAATCCGCGCCTGACGCGGGGCGCACGTCTAAGGAAGAGTCTATTGTCGAAGAATACTCTGCTGGGCCGGCTGTGGAACTGGGCCTTCGGGCATGACCGTTCCATTGGCTTCGGGCTCGAGGCGCTTGGCCACCTTACGCTGAAGCAGCCCCGGATCATTGCCGTCTTCGTTTTGCTGGTGACCATCTTCTGCGCCGTGCAGGTGCCGCGCGCCAGCGTCGATGGCGACATGCTCCGCGTGTTCGCCCACTCCGGCGTCGAGTACGACAACTACGAGCACCTCGCGACGACGTTCGGCACGTTCGAGAACGACATCTACCTGCTGGTCAGTTCGCCCAACCTGACCAATCCGGAGACTCTCGAGACCGTCCGCGCGATGGCGCTCGACATCTCCACCAGCGAGTACATCACCGGCACCATGTCGGCGTTCACCCTGCGCAAGCCCAGCGCGGACGGCACGACGCTGCCGGCGGTGCCCGAGGGGATGACCGATCCGGCCCAGGTCAAGGCGGCGCTCACCGAGCTCTATGAAACCGACCCGATGATGCGCAACCTCATCAATCCGGACCTGTCCGGAGTGGTGATCATCGTCTTCCCGAACCCCGAGATGACCAAGGGCGCCGGCACCAAGGAAATGATCGCCAGCCTCCGCGATGTGGTGAAGGACTACGAGAGCACCGACGTGCAGGTGGAACTCACCGGCCCACCGATCTGGACCTCCGAGATGCTGAGCGCCGCCGTCGGCGACCAGATCAAGTTCACCATCTACGGCTTCGCGCTCGGCTCGCTGATCGCGCTGATCGCACTGCGTTCGTTCTGGGGCGCCGTGCTGGTGGCCGCCACGCCGTTCATCGCCATCATGTGGGTGATGGGCATCATCATCTTCCTGTTCGGCTCGTTCTCTTTCCTCACCATTATCGTCACCACGATCGTCTTGGTGATCGCCTTCGCGGAGAGCCTGTTCTTCATCTTCAACTGGCTCGCCTACTGGCGAGAGGGCATGGATCCTTACAAGGCCGTCGACGAGACGGTCCGCGTGGTGGGCCCGGCCAGCGCGCTGACCATGCTGACGACGCTGGTGTCCTTCGCCTCGCTGTCGCTGACCGCCGGCCAGGGCATCCAGGAGTTCTCGCTGGCCGGCACCATCGCCTCGCTGACCAACTTCATCTGCCTGATGACGTTCCTGCCGCTGCTGCTGAAGCTGGCCATCCGGCTGAAGTTCAAGGCGCCCAAGCCGAGCTTTGCCATCACCGCGCCGATCCCGCTGGCCTGGTTCCTGGCGCGGAAGTTCGGGCGCCCGATCGCCGGCCTCGCCGTCGTCGCCACCGGCCTCTTGCTGATCCCCTACTTCCTGATCCAGCCGCACTTCTCGTTCGAAGACTTCATGGCCAAGGGCTCTACTGCGCTGACGGCGGCCGAGCAGATCGACCAGGGCGTCGGCGGGGTGGCGCCGCTCTATGTCAGCGTGCCGCTGAAGGAAGGCGTCTCCGACGTTGGCGACGAAGACTTCAAGACTATCAAGATCGTCCACGACATCGTCGAAAAGCATCTCGGGGCGAACAAGGTGATCTCGGCCGCGGCGTTCACGCACTACGCCGACTCCGGCTTCACCCGCGAGCAGATCTTCAACGCCGTGGGCGATCTCAAGCGCCGCTTCGTTTCCGATGACGGCATGCACGCGCTGGTCACTGGCTTCATGCCGACGATTATCGATTCCGAAGAGCTGGTGAAGCTCAAGGAGGGCATCCAGGCCGACGTCGAGGCGGCCGGCATCGAGGGTGCCGAAGTCGGCGGCTTCCGGGTGATGACCACCTACGCCACCGACAACATCGTGCGCGGCCTGCAGCTCGACCTGACCATCTCGGTGATCGTCAACCTGTTCCTGATCGGTGTGGCTTTCATGAGCTGGCGCGTCGCGCTGGCGACCGCCATCCCCAACCTGTTCCCGATCCTCGGCACCGAAGCGTATCTGTGGGCGTCCGGCGCGGGATTGCAGCTCACCACCGTGCTATCGCTGACCATCGCCTTCGGTATCGCGGTCGACGACACCACCCACTTCCTGTCGCACTATTTGCATGCGCGGCGCGAAGAAGGTCGCTCGCACATGGATGCGATCCATCACACCATGGAGCGTATTGGCGGCGCGATTATCGCCGCTACACTGATCCTCTGCTCCGGCACCGCGATCGTCATGTTCTCC
>JBKJMF010000051.1:0-4436 GCA_046596525.1 Devosia sp.
CAGCCGCTCGGCCTTCTGGAACTTCTTCAGCACGCGGTCGCGCTTCAGGCGGCTGAGGTAATCGATGTAGAGCACTCCATCGAGGTGATCGAGTTCGTGCTGGATGCAGATGGCGAGCTTGTCGGTGGCGTCGCGTTCGATCACCTTGCCGTCGAGATCGGTGTAGCGGACGGTCACTTCGGCCGGGCGCTCGACGTCGTAATAGAGCTCAGGGATCGACAGGCACCCCTCCTCGGTGGTCAGCGTCTCGTCCGAGTATTTCAGGATCTCGGGGTTAATCATGACGATCGGATCGGGCGTCTCGTCTTCCTTGGCCAGGTCCATCACCACGATGCGCTTCAGCTCGCCGATCTGCGGGGCGGCGAGGCCAATGCCCGGCGCATCGTACATCGTCTCGAGCATATCCTTAGCGAGCTGCTTGATGCCGTCATCGATCTTCTCGATCGGCTCTGCAATGGCGCGCAGGCGCTCGTCGGGCAGGATCAGGATGGGGCGCTTGGCCATTGACGTTCGGTCCTTCATCGGGGGTAGCCGCTGAATATGGTATTTCCCCGCCGCCGGTCAACGGCCAGCCGGTTTACGCTTCGTCAACGATAATTGCGGCGGCGAAGAACAATGCCAGAACATTATCGGTCGAATCGTGTAAGCTGAGGCGATGGACCGCGTATTGTTTGTCGTCGCCGATACCCCGATCACCCTCGAGATCGCCGTTTTTGCGGCGGGCGGGCTGTTCGCGGCCTTGCTCATTGCCCTGCTTGTCGTCGTGGTGCGGCAGTCGCGCGTGCGGGCAGAAGAGGCCGGGGACGCACAGCGGAAGAACGTCGAGAACGAGCGGCATCTCGCCGACCTGATCCGCATCCAGTCCGAAATGACCGGCCGCATGCAGACCATGTCGGAGATTTTTGGCTCGCGGACGTCCGACCTCGCCCGCCTCGTCAACGACCGGCTCGACAGCCAGGGCCAGCGCATCGGCGCGGCCATGCAGGAGGGCAACGTCAAGACCAACGAGAGCCTGGCGAAGCTGCAGGAGCGGCTGGCGGTGATCGACCGGGCGCAGACCAATATCACCCAACTCAGCCAGAACGTGGTGTCGTTGCAGTCGATCCTCGCCAACAAGCAGACGCGCGGCGCCTATGGCCAGGGCCGGATGGAAACCATCATCGGCGATGGGCTGGCGCCCAACAGCTACGCCTTCCAGGCAACGCTCTCGAACGGCTGCCGGCCGGACGCGCTGGTGTTCATGCCCAACAATGCGCCCTCGCTGGTGATCGACGCCAAGTTCCCGCTCGAGAGCTGGCAACGGCTGAGCGAGGCGGACGGGCCCGAGCAGCTGCGCTTTGCCGGCAACGGCTTCAAGAACGACATGGGCGTTCACATCCGGGCGATCTCGGAAAAGTACCTGATCGCCGGAGAGACCGCCGATACGGCGTTCCTGTTCGTGCCGTCGGAATCGATCTTTGCGGACCTGCACGAGAAGTTCGAGGACGTAGTACAGCGGGCGCTCAAGGCGCGGGTGGTGATCGTCTCCCCCGCCATCCTGATGCTGTCGATCCAGGTGGTGCAGGCGCTGCTGCGCGACGTGCGGATGCGCGAGGAAGCGCACAAGATCCAGCGCGAAGTGCGCGAGCTGCTGCTCGATGTCGGCCGGCTGGACGAACGGGTGCGGAAACTCCAGACCCATTTCACCCAGGCCGCGGGCGATATCGGCGACATCGTCACCTCGTCGAGCAAGGTGGCCCGGCGCGGCGAACGCATCGAGGCGATGGAGTTCGAGGAGACGCGGCCGGAGCAGCGCCTCGCCGGAGAATGATCAGCTCGCGAGCACCTGGAGCGGCATCGGCAGGATGCTGTCGAGCAGCTTGGTGCGGCCCTCGGTGACTGCGGCAAAGGTTCGGATGTCCTCGGGGCGGCTCAACAGGTAGCCCTGTGCGGTCTGGCAGATTTCACCCTTGAGGAACGCCAGTTCCTCGGCGCGTTCGACCCCCTCTGCGACCACCGGCACGTTGAGGCCGCTGCCCAGCCCCAGCACGGCGCGCACGATGGCGGCCGACTGGTGGTTGTTGTCGACCGAGCGGATGAACGACTGGTCCACCTTGATCTTACTGAACGGGAAGGCGCGGAGGTTGGCCAGCGATGAGTAGCCGGTGCCGAAATCGTCCATGGCGATGCGGACGCCGAGGGCCCGGATCTGCCGCAGGGTGGTCACCGCCCGCATCATGTCGCGGATCAGCGCCGTCTCGGTGATCTCGACTTCGAGCCGCAAGGGCGAGAGGCCGGTGGAGATCAGCACCTCGTGCACGGTCTGGGCAAAGCTCGGCGAATGCACCTGCACCGCCGAAACATTCACCGCGATCGATAGCGGTGACTTCCAGCGGGCGGCTTCGCTCGCAGCCGTTCGAAGGACCCATTCGCCGATCTGCAGGATCAGCCCGCTTTCCTCGGCCACCGGCACGAATACCGACGGAGGGATCTCGCCGCGCTCGGGGTGCTTCCAGCGCACCAGCGCCTCGAAGCCGGTGACCTCACCGGACTGGATGTCGACCTGCGGCTGGTAGACCAGCCGAAGCTGGTTACGCGATACTGCATGGCGCAGGTCGTGCTCCAGCAGGCGCCGGTCGCGCACTTCGACGCCCATGGCATTCTCGAAGAAGCGGTAGATGCCGCGGCCGTCCTGCTTGGCGCGATAGAGCGCGGTGTCGGCATGCGTCATCAGCTGCTCGGCGGAATCGGCATTGTCCGGGAACAGTGCGATGCCGATCGAGGCCGAGATCAGCGCCCCGCCTGCCGACTGGTCGTTGTTGCGGCGGAAGGCATCGATGATCTGCTCGGCGATACGACCAGCGCGGGCCGGCGTACCGAGATTGCCCAGCAGCACGGCGAACTCGTCGCCACCGAGCCGGGCGGCATAGCCGTCGCCCTCAGCAGCGGCGAGCAAGGCCTGGCCGACGCGCTGCAGCAGCGTATCGCCGGCGGCATGGCCGAACAGGTCGTTGACCTCCTTGAAGCGGTCGAGATCGAGGCAGAGTACCGCGAAGGTCTGGTTGTGCCGGCGCGCGTGGCTGATCTCATCCTCGAGCTTGCGCGAGAAGCTCACCCGGTTCGGCAGCCCGGTCAGGGCGTCGTGATGGGCGAGGAAGCGGATATGCTGCTCGGCTTGCTTGCGGGCCGAGAGATCGCGGATGGCGATGGCCTGGTGCGGCTGGCCGGCAAAGTCGACCTGCCGGAGGATGACCTCGGCCGGCACCACGCCATAGGCGGTCTTGAGGTCCGTCTCGATCGCGACGTTCGGACGTTCGACCAGCATGGAGCAGACGGCCGAGCCGAGGAATTCGGCCAGCTGCCGGCCACTGACTTCGGCCTGCGGCCGGTCGATCAGCGCCAGGAAGCTCTGGTTGGCGGTGACGATGGCGCCGTCTCTCACCACCAGCAGCCCCTCGACCGCGGCGTCGGCGAGACCGCGCATGCGGTCGCTTTCCGCGGCGGTGCGGCGGCGATCGAGCACATCGAGATAGGTGCCGCCGAGCGCAAACAGCAGGATCATCACCGAGACCACGGCGACCACCAGGGACAGCCATTGCGGCGTCTGGTCGGCAGCCGAAACCACCGGGAAACAGTTCTCGAGGCCCGCCGCGCCCATGGCAGTGAAGTGCATGGCGCAGATGGCGAGGGTGAGCAGGATAGTGGCGCGGATGCGATGGCGCAGCGTTTGGCCGTTGACCGCAGAGTAGATGGCAGCGGCGGCGAAGGCGATGCCGAACAGAACCGAGACAGCAACAAGCGGCGAGGCCCAGACGATGCCACCACCGATGAGCAGCGCGGCCATGCCGGTATAATGCATCGACGCGATGCCGATGCCGATCACGGCGCCGCCGAGCAGCGAGTCGGAACGGCGGGTGCCGAGCGCGGCGAACCATAGCCCGCCGCCGACGATCAGGATGGCGACGCCGAGCGAGACCAGCGTCAGCGGCAGGTCGTAGCCGACCGGCATGCCGGCCGAGAACGACAGCATGGCGACGAAGTGCGTCGCCCAAATGCCGAAGCCGACCGAAACGGCGGCGACGGCGAGCCAGGCCCGCTGCATGGCGCCGGCGGTGCGGCGCGCGTGGTTCAGCAGCGTGATACCGGCGAAAGCGGAGAGCGCACAGACCAAAGCCGCCAGGGCCACCAGGCGGAGGTCGTGATGCTCGAAGAGCGTAGTCAGTATGATTTGCAAGATGGCGCGTCCTTCTGGAGCCAATCCCACTGCTCTGGGCCGGAGTGGTGAAAGGAGTCTTGCCGGTACCGCTACGACTTGTACTTAACTCGCTCACGTCTCGATACGGCGTAAACGGAGGCTTAAGATGTGGCTGAACCCGCCGGTGGGTGCGCGCGTTAATCAGCGACAGGGAGTACGGCCTATGATCTCCAACAACCACTTCCGCGGCCTGATCGCCGAG
>JBKJMF010000112.1:0-2600 GCA_046596525.1 Devosia sp.
AACGAAGATATCTCCTCCCCCGACGTTCAGCTGATCGATGGCGAGGGCGCCAACCGCGGCGTCGTACGCACTCGCGAGGCTTTGACCGAAGCGCAGGAGCAGGGGCTCGATCTCGTCATCATTTCCCCGAACTCGGTCCCCCCCGTCGCCAAGATGCTCGATCTCGGGCGCTTCAAATATGCTGCCCAGAAAAAGGCGGCCGAAGCGCGCAAGAAACAGAAGGTGATCGAGGTCAAGGAAATCCAGCTGCGTCCGAACATCGACACACACGATTACGAGACCAAGATGAAGGCGGTGCACCGGTTCCTCGAAGAGGGTGACCGGGTGAAGGTGACGATGCGCTTCCGCGGTCG
Organism: Devosia sp.; assembly: GCA_046596525.1. Classification (GTDB taxonomy): domain Bacteria; phylum Pseudomonadota; class Alphaproteobacteria; order Rhizobiales; family Devosiaceae; genus Devosia_A. The sequence goes on from JBKJMF010000112.1 coordinate 354, forward strand.
CGAAATGGCGCACCAGGAACTGGGCATGCAGCTCCTGATCAAGGTGCAGGCCGAACTCGAAGCCAAGGCAAAGGTCGAATCCTCGCCCCGCTCCGAAGGCCGCCAGATGGTGATGGTGCTGGCGCCGAAGTAACGGCGACAGCAATATGGATTGAACAAGGGCGGCTCACGGGCCGCCCTTTGTTTTTGCGCTCAGCTTCGCCGCCCAACCAGTCCCGCCACCGCCACCATCAACCACCCGACGATGAGCCCACCGCCACCGAGTGGTGCAGCCATCGGGAACAGCGGAGAGCCGAGCAACGAGCGCGCCGCGAGGTCGCCGGCGAACAGCGCCAACCCGATCAACAGCACGGCCCCGGCTGCCACCGCGACGCGGTTGACGGTCATGAGGCTCAGCCCGATCAGCGCGGGCGCATGCAGCAGCAGGAAATTCGCGGCGATACCGAGATTGTCGTCGGCCGTGTGGCTGGCCCGCGCTGCGGCGGCCACGCCCAGTGCTCCGCAAAGCCCGGCAGCGACGAGCAACATTCGGCTGGCAAGGGTGTTGGGCATGGGGCGCTCCAGTTGTCGGGCATGGCCCAGTCGTTAGCGGAGACCGCAGCAATGGGGAAGGGCCGGCGCGCCTGTCGCTACTGCCCGGCTTCGGCCTTGGGCGCGGGCCGCCGGTGCGGAGCAATGGCGCCCAAATAGACGCCGCCCAGCGCCAGCGCGCCACCGAGCACGAGCGCGGGGCTTACGGCCTCGTGCAGGACGACCAGGCCGAGGATCGCCGCGGCCAGCGGCGCAAGCAGCAGCACGTATGATGTCGCCGATGCCGTCCAGCGGCGGAGGACGAAGAGATAGAGAACGAAGAGCCCGATCGAGCCGAGCAACACGAGATAGACGAATGAGATCTGCACGGCAGGGGTGGTCGGGAAGGTCCACGGTTCGCCGACGATCGTCGAGAGGATGAGCAGTAGGACGCCGCCAGTTCCCATGCCGATCGCGTTCTGCACGGCGGGATGAAGGCTCGGGAAGCGTTTTACCAGCACGCCAACCTCGGCAGCGCAGCAGGCTCCACCGATCAACGCCGCAAGGGATAGGGCCGAGACCGTGCCGACCTTCTCGCCAAACACGATGGCGATGCCGATGGCGGCCATCAACGCACCTATGAGGCCGCGATAGTGGAACCGCTCGACACGCTGGATGACCGCCAGGAAGAGAGTGAGCAGCGGCACGATGGCGAGGGTGACCATCGCCGTTGCCGCGGTGACCTCTTGCAGGGCCCAGTAGAGGAACATGTAGAAGAGCCCGAAGTTGATGACGCCGTATGTCAGCGCGCCGGTGAGGGCACGACCGCCGGGCAATGGCAGGCGCCGGAGGCCGACAAAGCCAAACAGCAAGGCCGATGCGACGATGAAGCGGATGGCGGCGCCCCAGAACGGGGCGAGTTCGTGCAGGCCCAGCCGAACAGCCACGGCGTTGCCGCCGGCGAAAACGGCAGCCAATGCGAAGGCGGTCAGCGTCAGCGGATCGAGTCGCTGCCCTGTGACGGAACCGTCCCGCTTGGACGAAGTCTGCTCAAGGTCCTGCATGGCGCGCTCCAACTGCAGAGCGCCGCAACAGGCTCATTATCCGCCTGCGGGAGCGGATGGGCAAGGCGAGTAGAGGCTTAAGACATAAAGGGGCGGGCCTGGTCGGACCCGCCCCTTTGTCGCTTTGCGAGACCGCTACGCGGCGAGCTTCAACCAGGCGGGCGCGATGCCTGTACCCTGGCCGAGGCCGTAGCCGAAGCGGATGTTCAGCATGCCGACCGGTTCGACCAGCCGGGCACCATCGAGGCCGCCGACCTTCTCGACCGCGAAGCCCGCGGCCTTGACCAGCTCGGCAACCGCATCGACTGCGGCGGCGTCATTGCCGGCGAGGAACACCGGAACGGTCGCGGTGGACGCGGCCGGGGTATCGAAGACGCTGGCAAAGATGGTGTTGAAACCCTTCACCACCTTGGCGCCGGGCACGGCTGCCTGGATCTCTTCGGCGGCCGACGTGGTGTGGCCGATCGACAGGCCCGAGAAGTCGGCCTTCACCGGGTTGGAGATATCGACGATGGTCTTGCCGTTGAGCGGCAGGGTCTTCACCAGTTCGAGCGCCACGCCATAGGGCAGCGCGAGGATGATGGTGTCGGCGGCGAGCACGGCGCTCTTGTAGTCGGTGACGCTGGCGCCGACCGACTTGGCGAACTCGGCGACGGCCGCCTGGTTGGAAACG
>JBKJMF010000233.1:0-3155 GCA_046596525.1 Devosia sp.
ATGCCGAAGGCGCCATCGAAGCGCACGATATCCGCACCCGGCAGGCGGGAAAGATGATCTTCATCGACTTTCACCTGGTGGTGCCGGGCGCGATGAGCGTCGAGGCGGCGCATGCGATCTGCGACGGGATCGAGGCGAAGCTCCGCGAAGCGGTGGAGCGGGCGCAGATCACCATCCATGTGGAGCCGGAGAACAAGGCGAAGCATTCGGGGATCGTGGTGGTTTGAGGCGAGTGCCCGGGGGTGGGGGTCCATCAGTGACCACAGAACCACCCCCTCCCTCGATCCCTCCCCTCAAGGGGGAGGGAAGCGCCTAGACCATCGTCGGCGTTTCCGCCGCTTCCGCCGATGTCTCCTCGGTCGCATCCGGCCGCTTCGCCAACAGCGCCGTCGTCGCGGCGTTGCCCTGGACGTTCACCACGGTGAGGATCGGGTCGACGATCGGGTCGATGGCGACGAGCAGGATGATGGCGACTTCGACCGGCAGGCCGAGCGGCACGAGGATGATCGAGATCATCGACAGGGCGGCGATGCCCGGGGCACCGGTGGCGGCGACGCCGGCCAGCATGGCGCCGAACAGCACGAACAGCATCTGGCCCGGATCCAGCGCCAGCCCGTAGAGGTTGGCGAGAAACAGCGTGGCGATGGCGAAATGGAAGGCCGAGCCGGGCGGATTGAGGGTGATGCCGAGTGGCAGCGCCAGATCGACGACGCCCCGATCGAGCCGCAGGCCTTCCTTGAGGCCGCGCAGGGCCGATGGAATGGCGGCGTAACTGCTGGAGGTGCCGAAGGCGACGAATACCGTTTCGCGCAGGGCACCGAGCGTCGCCAGATAGCTGCCGCCGACGCGCAGCCAGATCAGCACCGAGTAGAAGGCGATGAGCACGATGCAGCCGGCATAGATCAACACCACCAGCTTGGTCATGGCGAACAGCACATCGAGGCCGACCGACGAAACCTGGCTGTAGGCGAGGCAGAACAAGCCGAACGGCAGCACGTACATCAGCCATTCGATGATCTTGATGAAGGTGTCGTAGAACGCCTCGAGCAGAGCGGTGGCGCGCTCGGACTTTTCCCGCGCGATGGAGCCTAGGGCGACGCCGAACAGCACGGCGAAGAACAGGATGGCGATCTTGTTGCCGGTGGTGAGCGCGCCGAAGATGTTTTCGGGGAACATGCCGACGACGAGATCGGTGATGGCGCCCTGGGCCTGGGCCGGGTCCGCAGCCGCCTGCGCCGCCTCGGCAGTGAAGATGACCTTGCCGATGACTTCACGGGCGGCGAGCTGCAGCTCGCCACCGGGCTGACCCAAATAACCCAGCGCAACCCCGAGCCCGGCAGCGATGGCAAGGCCGCCGACGATCAGCAACACCAGCCGGGTGAAATAGCGGTTGGCGGCGCCATCGAGGAACAGGCGGCTGAGGCTGGTAGCGACGGCCGTGAACAGCAGCGGGATGACGCACATCTGCAGCAGCCGGATGTAGATATCGCCGAGCGTGCCGATGACCGGCATCTGGCCTTGGTCGACCCAGCCGAAGATGCCGCCGGCGATGAGGCCTGCGAAGATGGCGACGGGGTGCAGCAGCAGCCGGGCAACGCCGCCCTTCATGGGTTCAGCCATCGATCAGCGCCCTGTCCTTGGAGTAGAGGTAGGTGTTGAGCACCTGATCGAGGAATCCGCTGTTGCGGATCTTGGCGAGGTAGAGATCGACCCATGCCTTGAGGTCGGAATCGCCGGGCCGCATGGCGATGGCGATGGTGTCGGGGTGGCCGGCGAGGTGATAGGGCCGGAGCTCGACGGCGCCGGCGGAATCGGCGAGGCGCCAGTTGCCGATCTCGATCTCGTCATACATTAGCGCCACGAGGTCGCCGGACTTCACCGCTGCGAGCATATCGCCCCAGGTGTCGAAGGCGACGCTCTGCGCTTGAGGGAAATCCTCGGCGACGAAGCCGACATAGGAGGTGCCGCCGATAACGCCGATGCGGGAGCTGGCGTTATCGAGCAGGGCCGGGATGTCATTGGCCCGCTCGGGATCGGCGGCGACGAGGCGGCCGAGTTGCAGGCGATTGATCAGGAGGAACTGGCGCACGCTGACATAGCTGTCGGAGAAGCTGGCGCGGGTGGCCCGCTCCAGCGTATCGCTGAGGAGGCTGATCGCCATATCGGCGCGGCCCTGCACCACCTCGTCGATCAGCCCGTCGAAAGTCGTCGCAGCGCGGTTGTATTCGAGCGCGACACCGAGCTTTTCGGCGATGTCCTCGGCGAGGGAGGGATCGACGCCGATCAGCTTGCCATCGGCATCGGCGTAGAAGAACGGCACCACGTCTTCGAAGAACACCGCGACGGTCAATTTGCCGGCCGCCTGGATGCGGGAAATGGCGGAGGCATCCTGAGCGTAGGCAGAAAGCGGCGCCGGAAACGCGAGCGCTGCCACGAGGCAGGCCCGCATCAGCGTTGTAATGGCGCGGGCGAGCCGCCCCCTGCCGGATGTAAACATGTGCTGAAGCCCCCAAGCACCAGTATAACGCTGACGGACCCTAGCCCAGTATTGTCGCTAAATTGTTATCTGCACAAGATAATTTGGCCGCAGCTGGCGAAATGCACTAGAGCGCCTGGCGTGGCGCGCGACGCCTTAGAACTAACGTCGCACAACCGTGAAAAGCCTAAGTGGTTCAAGGTATTGTGGCCGCCGTGGCGCATCCCCACATGTTCGGGAGCCGATGCGGGCTCGATCCGCGGGCCCGCGTCTTGGCTGATGGAGGCTAAGATGGCTCTCAATGCTCCCAACATGGTGATGTATCTGCTGGCCCTGCTGCTCGCGATCATTGGCGGGCTCGCCTATTTCGGCGTGCTCGGTGCAATGATCGGGTGGGCATTCTGGCTGATGGCGATCGCGTTCATCGTTCTCGCCGTCGCAGTGCTGGTGAAAACCGCCTGACACCCGAACGCAACGGCGCGCGACCCATTGCGGCTGCGCGCCGCACAAGCTGTGCAAAGCCGCCTTCGCGGCATGGCTGCGATTCAGCGGCGCGCCTAAGGTTCTGTCTGTGTGCATGACCCAGGAGGTCCTTGATGACTCTCAATGCGCCTAGCCAGACTATGTTTATCGTTGCCGTCGTCATCGCGGTTGTCGCGTTGCTCGGCGCCATCGTCTC
>JBKJMF010000253.1:0-5643 GCA_046596525.1 Devosia sp.
GCGTCACTTCCGCCATATACACCCACAATTGAGACCCAGCAGGTCACGCGCATGTCCACGGCCCCATTCCTCAAGATGAACGGGCTCGGCAACGAGATCATCGTCGCCGACATGCGCGGCCGTGCCGATCGCGTCACCCCGGCCGCCGCTGTCGCGCTCAATGCCGACCCGACGACCCGCTACGACCAGATCATGGCCATCCACGATCCGCGCACTCCGGGCACCGCGCACTACATCGAGATCATCAATTCCGACGGCTCGCTGGCCCAGGCCTGCGGCAACGGCATGCGCTGCGTCGTGCAGGCGCTTAGCGCCGAGACCGGCCAGAAGCACTTCGTCTTCGAGACTCTCGCCGGTATCCTCACCGGCGACGAGCACCCCGATGGGCTGATCACCGTCGATATGGGCAAGCCCCGTTTCGGCTGGGAAGAGATCCCGCTCGCCGAAGAGTTCTACGACACCACCGGCATCGAGCTGCAGATCGGGCCGATCGACGCGCCGGTGCTGCACACCCCGTCGGTCGCCTCGATGGGCAACCCGCACGCCACCTTCTGGGTCGATGACGACGTCTGGAACTACGCCCTCGATCGCTTCGGACCGCTGCTCGAGAACCACCCGATCTTCCCCGAGCGCGCCAATATCTCCGTCGCCCAGGTGGTCGCGCCCGACCATATCATCCTCCGCACCTGGGAACGCGGCGCCGGCCTCACTAAGGCCTGCGGCACCGCCGCCTGTGCGGCTTTGGTCAATGGCGCCCGCACCCATCGCACCGGCCGCAAGGCCACCGTCACCCTGCCCGGCGGCGATCTCGTCATCGAGTGGCGCGCGGACGACCACGTGCTGCTCACCGGCCCCGCCGAGTTCGAGTTCTCCGGCACCTTCGAGCCGTTCACCGGCACCTGGTCGCGGGATCAGGTCGACGCCTGATGTCCATCGAAACGCTGACCTTTGGCTGCCGCCTCAACGCCTATGAATCGGAAGTGATGAAGTCCGAGGCGGAAAAGGCCGGTCTCAGCGACACCATCATCATCAACACTTGCGCCGTCACCTCCGAGTCCGTCCGGCAGGCCAAGCAAGCCATCCGCAAGGCCAAGCGCGACAATCCCGAGCGCCGCATCATCGTCACCGGCTGCGCCGCCCAGACCGAGGCGCGCACCTTCGGCGACATGGCCGAGGTCGACCTCGTCATCGGCAACGCCGACAAGCTGAAGGCCGAGAGCTACCAGCCGATGGTGTTCGGCACCCCGCTGAACGACAAGGTCCAGGTCAACGACATCATGAGCGTGCGCGAAACCGCCGGGCACCTGATCGAGGGCATGGATGGCCGCACCCGCGCCTTCGTCCAGGTGCAGAACGGCTGCGACCACCGCTGCACCTTCTGCATCATCCCCTATGGCCGCGGGCCATCGCGCTCCGTGCCGATGGGCCTCGTCGTCGATCAAATCAAGAAGCTCGTCGCCAATGGCTACCGCGAGGTCGTCCTCACCGGCGTCGACATCACCTCCTACGGCCCCGATCTCCCTGGCACGCCGACCCTCGGCAAGCTGACCCAGCAGATCCTCTGCCACGTCCCCGACCTGCCGCGGCTGCGTATCTCCTCAATCGACTCGATCGAGGCCGACCCGGCCTTCTATGACGCCATAGCGTCCGACCGCCGCTTGATGCCGCATCTGCATCTGAGCCTCCAATCCGGCGACGACCTGATTCTGAAGCGTATGAAGCGCCGCCATTCCCGCGCCGAGGCGCTCGAGGTGGTGGCAAAGCTCCGTGCCCTCCGCCCCGACATCGTCTTCGGCGCCGATATCATCACGGGCTTTCCCACCGAGACCGACGAGATGTTCGAGAACTCGCTGAGCTTCGTCACCGAGGCCGAACTCACCTATCTCCATGTCTTCCCTTACAGCCAGCGTCCCGGCACCCCCGCCGCGCGCATGCCGCAGGTCGATGGACGCATCGCCAGGGCCCGCGCCGCACGTCTTCGCGCCATCGGTGAAACCCAGTTCGACAAGCTGGCGTTATCCCGCATCGGCATGATCGAGAACGTCCTCGTCGAAAAGAACGGCATCGGCCGTCAGGAACAGTTCATCCCCGTGGCAATCCCGGGGCACAAGCCGGGCGAACTGGTGCCCGTCCGTATCCTTGGCACCTCCCCCGACGGCCTCGTCGGTGAACCGATAAGGTCCGCAGCCTGATGGCCGAAAAGAAGAAGGGCTTCTTCCAGCGCCTGTTCGGCGGCGGCGACGCCCCCGCCCCCGAGCACACTGTCGCCCAGGACCTGGAAGCCGACATCATCCTCGACGACGTCGTCGAAGCCGCCCCCCTCGTTCTCCCGCCCGACCAGGAAATCGCCCTCGAAGCGGCGATGCACGATGCTGGCCTGACGATCACGCCCCCCGCTCCGCCTGCACCGCCTGCCCCTCCGGAACCCCCAGCCGACCCCGAGCCGTCGGTCGAGGACGAACTCGTCGCCGACATCATCCTCGATGACATCGTCGCGGCCGCCCCGCTGGTCCTGCCGCCGGATCAAGAGATTGCGCTCGAAGAAGCACTGCACGACGAAGGCCTGACGATCGAAGCGCCAGTCGAGGAAGTCACCCCCGAGCCGCCCGCGGGCCCGCCCGAGGCAACACCCGCCTATATCGAGGAAATCGAGGAGCAGCAGGCCCCCGAGCCCGAGCCGGTCCGGCCAGTACCGACCCCTGTCTCTCCCGCTGAGCCGCCGAAGAAACAAAGCTGGCTACAGCGCCTCGCCACTGGCCTCAAGCGCTCCTCCGACCAGCTCACCGGCTCGATCGCCGCTGTCTTCACCAAGAAGAAGCTCGATCAGGCGATGCTCGACGATCTCGAGGACATCCTGATCCAGTCCGATTTCGGCGTCGACATGGCGACCACCGTCACCGAGGCGCTGCGCCGCGACCGTTTCGACCGCGACATCTCCTCCGAGGAAGTCCGCGACGTACTGGCCGCCGAGATCGTTAGGGTGCTCGAGCCCGTCGCCCAGCCGCTGAACATCGATGCCGGCCAGAAGCCTTACGTCATCCTGATGGTCGGCGTGAACGGCACCGGCAAGACCACCACCATCGGCAAGCTCGCGAGCCTTTACGGCGCGCAGGGCAAGAAGGTGATGCTGGCCGCCGGCGACACGTTTCGCGCTGCAGCGATTGAACAATTGCAGGTCTGGGGCCAGCGCACCGGCGCCCCCGTCGTCACCAAGCCCGCCGGTTCCGACGCCTCCGGCCTCGCCTACGAGGCGGTCGAGCGCGCCAAGGCCGAAGGCGCCGATATCCTCATCATCGACACCGCCGGGCGCCTGCAGAACCGCGACGAGCTGATGAGCGAACTCGAAAAGATCATCCGCGTCATCAAGAAGGTCGAGCCGTCGGCACCGCACGCCACGCTTTTGACCCTTGACGCGACCACGGGCCAGAACGCCCTTAATCAGGTCGAAATCTTCGGCAAACGTGCCGGCATCACCGGGCTGGTCATGACCAAGCTCGATGGTACGGCGCGCGGCGGCATCCTTGTCGCCATCGCCAGCAAGTTCGCCATGCCCGTGCACTTCATCGGCGTCGGTGAAGGCGTAGACAACTTAGAGGCGTTCGCTGCCCGCGACTTCGCCGCCGCGATCGCGAGGACCGCAGAATGACCGACGACAGCAAACCCGCCGAAGTGAACTGGACCGAACTCCGTCCGCAGATCATCAAGATCGCGCTCGAACTCGGCCCGCTCCTGGTCTTCTTCTTCGTCAACGCCAACTACGACATCTTCACCGCCACCGCCTGGTTCATGGGCGCCATGGTTCTGTCGCTGGGCCTGAGCTGGTTCATCCTCAAGAAGATCGCCATCATGCCGCTGGTCACCGGCGTCGTGGTGCTGGTCTTCGGCACGCTGACGCTGCTGCTCAAGGACGACACCTTCATCAAGATGAAGCCGACCATCGTCGACACCCTGTTCGGCGTGACGCTGCTGGGCGGCCTGATCTGGGGCCAGTCGCTGCTGAAATACGTCTTCGGTGACGTCTACAAGCTGAAGCCCGAGGGCTGGCGCAAGCTCACCATCAACTGGGGCCTGTTCTTCCTGTTCCTCGCCGTCGCCAACGAGGTGGTGTGGCGCATGTTCGACACCGACTTCTGGGTGGCGTTCAAGGTGTGGGGCGTCATGCCGATCACCATCGTCTTCTCGATGCTGCAGCTGCCGCTGCTCACCAAGTACGCGCCTGACCCCAAGGAGCCCATCGAGGTCATCCCCCCGATGGACCCACTGCCGTAGTCGCGTCGGATCGCTCTAGTGCTTGATCAGCTGTTCGCGGGTGACGTTCAGCGTCACCTCGTCGCCTGAGACCGAGTCTATCTGGTCCGGCATCACGTAGCGGTCGGCCTGGAACAGGCCGTCGGCATCGATACGCACGAAGCCCTGGTGCACCAGCCGGTCGCGCAACTCTTCGGGTACGTTGTCGCTGGTGAATGCCTTGGCGATCACGTTGAACAAGTTGACGTCGTCATCGCGCCGGCGCGGCCCACTTGCCTCGACCTCCAGGGTGTCCGGATCATCGTCGCCGAACTGCACCCACTCGACCTTGCCGATCTCATGGTGCTCGCGATCGAACACCCGCATACCCTGTTCGACATTGCGCAGGCTTGAACTGGCTTGCATAGCTCTCTCCTCATGGCCCCGCCGCTCGGAGCCGCGAGAGACAAATGAGGATCACGCCAGGGAAGTTCCCGAGGGCTCAGCCGGCTTTGGCCTTTTCGATCGCCGGAATCACTTCTTTCTCGAGCGATTCCAGCGTCATCGGCCCGATATGCTTGTAGGTGATCATCCCCGCCGGATTGACGATGAACGTCTCCGGCACACCGTAGACGCCCCAGTCGATCGACAGCCGCCCATCCTTGTCGGCCCCTATTGCGTCATAGGGATTGCCCAGCTCCCCGAGAAAGGCGCGAGCGTTCTCCGGCGCGTCCTTCTGGTTGATACCGATCAGTTGCACCCCCGTGCGCTTCAGCAATTCCATCAGCACCGGGTGCTCGTCGCGGCAAGGGATGCACCAGCTGGCGAACACGTTGACCACGCTCACCTGCCCCATGAGCAGCGCCGGCGTGATGCCGGGGCGGTCCAGCCCCTCCACCGCCGCCAGTTCGCTGACCGGCGCCGGCTTGTCGATCAGCACCGAGCGCACGAGGCTGGGGTCGCGGTCCATGTTCATGGCGAACACCGCCACCAGCCCGACCAGCAGCACCAGAGGCAACAACGCAAGCAGCACGCGCCTCAAGTGCTCGATCCCGCCGAACGCCGCCGAATGCCGGCCTTGTCGAGGTCGGCAAGCCGCTGCTTCACCCGTCGCGCGTCCCACGCCACGTAGGCGATGAGCGCCAACGTAAGCACGGCCACGCCCGCATAGGCGCAGACGATGAACTCGAGATGCGTGCCTTCGCCGATCATTTGGCGCTCCCTGCGAGGGCCGCCTGCCGGCTCAGCGTCTCGGCCCGGCGGCGCAGAATCTCGGTCCGCATCCGCACCACCTGCAGCAGCGCGAACAGCAGCGTGAAGGCCAGCATCATCACCAGGAGCGGCGTCAGGATCGAGCCCGGCATCTTCGGCCCGGACGCGGTGAAGACGCTCGCCGGCTGGTGCAAGGTGTTCCAC
>JBKJMF010000304.1:0-5263 GCA_046596525.1 Devosia sp.
CGATCCGGCGCTGGCCGCGGTGAGGCTGGCGCGTGCCACCATCGACGCCCTGATCCTCCGCCTCGGCCAGACCATCGACGCCAAGGTGACCGCACAACTCGCCGGCGGCCTCACCCAACTCATCGCGGGCACCGACAGCTTGGTCCTGAAGCTCGAAACGCCGCTCCCAGTGAACACCGCGGTGACTCTCAGGATCGCCACCGCCCCTAACGGCCAGCCCGCCGTCACGATCACGGTGCAGCCGCAGCCAATTGCCGCCCAACTGGCGCCGCCAGCGCCATTACCAACGCAGACACTGCAGCAGCCCGCCGTGTCCTTGCTCCCGACCCCGCCTCCTGCCGCCGCTCAACCGTCCGTCGTGCTGACCCCGCCCGCAGCCGGTGCGCCACCGATCCCCGCTCCGCTGCAGGCGACCACGGGGCAGGTGGTGACCACACCCCTGCCACAAGCAACCTCACCGCAACCTTCGGCACCCCGGATCGCCGTGCAGCAAGTCGCGACGTCTTCGGCCGCTGCACCAGCAGTCCCCGCGACCCAGGTGACCACCACATCTTCGCAGCCGGTCAGTGCACAACCGGTCCACTTGCCCCAAGCCAACGTGCCCACACCGGCAAAGCCGACCGCCGCAGTTGCTCTGCCGGCACCTCAATCGCCGACGCCCCTGACGTCGGCCCCGACGGCCACCACCCCAGCCATGGTCTCGGTCGCGACACCCGTTGCGACAACGCCGCCCTCGGTTCCAGCGACGACACTCCAGGCACCGCCGCCGACGACCGCGCCGCCTGCCGCCCCCGGCCCCGTTTCCGCAAGCGGCACTCCCGCGCCCGCCACTGCGCTGCCCCAGCCCGTAACGACAAATCTCGCCGCGCCGTCGATCGCTCAGCCCGCCATGCCTGTGCAGGCATCCGCACCCACTGCATCAGCGCCAAACGCGTCGATGCCGACGCCCGTACCAACTCCCAGCGCCACCCCACAGGCGGCGATGCCCGCCACACCGACTCCGGCCGCTGCCCGCCCGACCACGCCTTCGCCAGCCTCCCCGCCACTCACCCAAATCCTCGTAGATGCGGTCCAGGCGGCCGCCCGCCAGGACAGCGTGCTGCCGCTAATCGCCCGCCTCGCGGCGCTCTCCGGCCCCGCCATCTCCGCCCTGCCGCGACCCGCCCTCGAAGCCATCGCCCGCGTCCTCGCCGGCCGCCTCGACCTCAACCGCGCTGCCCCCGACGGCAAAGCCATCCGCGATGCTGTGCTTCGTGCCGGCATTATCATCGAACCCGGCTCCCGCACTCCCGCCGATGCCAAGTCCGCGCTGCTCCAGTTGCGCTCCGTGCTCTCAGGTTTCCTCGGCGGCGAAGTCGAAGCCATCGCCCCGGTCACCCGCCGACCGCCACCGCCACTGAAAGGCGAGCCCGTCCGCGCCCCATCCCCGCAGCAAGCCGGCCCATCCCTCGAGGAACCCGCCGACACCGCCCGCCAGCTACTCGGCCACACCGATGCAGCGCTCTCGCGCCTCAAGCTACTGCAACTCGCCTCCAACCCCGCCGACATCGCCCGCCCCAATGCTCCGGCTCCCGCCGCCGAGTTTCGCGTCGAAGTCCCCATGCAACTCGGCGCCGAAACCGGCATCCTGCAATTGCTGGTCGAGCGCGACGGCAAGCACAACCGCACCCCGGCCGAGCGTGGCTGGCGCATGCGCTTTGCGCTGAACTTCACCGCGACGGGCGAAGTCGGTGCCGAAATCGCAATGCTCGGCCGCAGCGCCAATGTCGCGCTCTGGGCCGCCGAACCTGCCACCGCCGATGCGCTCGAGGCGATGCTGCCCGAACTCGCTCCAGCCCTCGCCCGCCACGGCCTCGACGTCGGTCATGTCCGTGTCCGCCGCGGTGCACCACAACCCACCGCCCGCGCTCCCGGCCAATTGCTGGATAGCGCCCGATGAGCGACGCGCCAAAACCCATCAGCCTCGCTGTCGCCCTCGAGTACGAACGCGGCACCCGCGATGCCCCACGCGTCATCGCCAAGGGTCGCGGCGAACTCGCTCGCCGCATCGTCGAAACCGCCGAGGAACACGGCGTCGTCATCGACGCCAACGGCCCGCTGGCCGAAGCCCTCGCCGGCGTCGAGCTCGACGAGCAGATCCCCATCGAGCTCTACGAGGCCGCGGCCGAGATCATCGGCTTCGTCCTCCGCGCCAGCGCTAATCCTCCCCCGCGTGGCGGGGAAGGGGGACCGGCGAAGCCGGTGGAGGGGGCGGCCGATACCGCCTGACTTGCATTCCCTCCCCTGTCCGGGCGAAGTGGCGCGCCACCTCCGGAGCCCGCGTCATGCCGAACCTTGCCGACCTCGATACGCCCGCCGTCCTGATCGATATCGATCGCGTCGAAGCCAATCTGCAGCGGGCGCAGGCACATGCCACGAAGGAAGGTTTTGCCCTCCGGCCGCACATCAAGACCCACAAGCTGCCGCGCCTCGCCAAGCGCCAGGTCGAACTGGGCGCCGTCGGCATCACCGTGCAGAAGCTGGGCGAGGCCGAAGTGATGGCCGATGCCGGCCTCACCGACATCTTCCTCCCCTACAACATCCTCGGCGCCAAAAAGCTCGCCCGACTAAAGGCCCTCAACGAGCGCGTCACCCTTTCGGTCACCGCCGACAGCCCCGACACGCTCGCCGGCTATGCCGCGACCTTCACCGAGGACAAGCCGCTCACTGTGCTGATCGAATGCGACTCCGGCGGCGGCCGCTGCGGCGTACAGACGCCGGCTCAGGCCCTGGCGCTCGCCCGGCAGATCGCGCTCGCACCCGGCCTCCGCTTCGGCGGCCTGATGACCTATCCGCCGCTCCACGGCGTCGAAAAATCCAACGCTTGGCTCGCCGAGGCCGTTGCCCTGTTCCAGCAGGCCGGTATTGCCGTGCCGCGCGTCTCCTCCGGCAACAGCCCCGACATGTGGGCGCCGGCCGCGGCTCCCGTCACCGAGCGCCGCCCCGGCACTTACATCTACTACGATCGCTTCCAGGTGAAGGAGCGGGCGGCGAGCCTCGACGATTGCGCGCTTACCGTGCTCGTCACCGTCGTCAGCCGCCCCACCGCCACCCGTGTCGTCATCGACGCGGGCTCCAAATCGCTCACCTCCGATCTCCTCGGCATGGAGGGCTATGGCCTCGTCATGGGCACCGACCTGACGGTGAAGGGCCTCTCCGAGGAGCACGGCGTCATCGAAATGCCCGTCGCCTCGGATTGGCCGCGCGTCGGCGAGCGGCTGCGCATCGTCCCCAACCACGCCTGCGTCATCTCCAACCTGTTCGACACCGTAACGCTGATCTCCGGCGACGAGGTGAAAGAGACAGTCCCCGTTGCGGCGCGCGGCCGAGTCGACTAGGAATCCTTCCGGCAAGGGAGTGGTATCAAAATGGTCGCTGATTGGTATGATGGTCTGACGCTTGCAACTGAGTGGCGTCCGGCCAGCGAGGGCGTGGCTGCGCGCTACCGCCTGATGCTCACCAACGATACCGGCGAGTCGCTGCGCGACTTCCGCCTCGGCATTTCCGGCCCGGCCCGCGTCAGCGACGATGCCGAAATCACCGGCGCCAAGGTGGTCACCCAGCTCTCCAATTTCTGCGAGCTGGCCCCCGAGCTCGGCTTCGTCCTCGCCCCCGGCGCCCGCTGGACCGTCGACATCCCCAGGCTCGATTACCCGATCCGTCACTGGACAGATGGCGCCACCACCGGCTTCCTCATTCTCGCCGACGGCACCACTCGTTCGCTCCGCACCGTGCCGACCCGGTTCGAGGGCAAGGACACCCTCCGCAAGCAGGGTACCGCCATCTACGAGGTGCCCGAGCACCCACCGGTGCCGGTGTCGATCGTCCCCTGGCCGCAGGATGTCGCGGTCTCCGGCCGCCGCACCGTGCCATCAGGCCTAGCCCCCATTCCGTCCGCCGTCGGCAAGTCCGCCGCCGCCGCCTTCGGCAAGCTCACCGAGCGCCTGTTCGCCGGCGAAGGCCTCGTCCGCCCCGCCCATGAAGGCGGCTTCCCGGTCGATCTCGTCGCCGGGCCTGGTGGCAAGGAAGGCTACGCCATCGAGTTCTCTGCCGAGCGCGCCCGCATCATCGGCGAAACCGAGATTGGTCTGCTCTACGGCCTGATCACCCTCGGCCAGATCCTCCGCGGCGCCCGCCTCTATCTGCGCCAGTTCAGCTTCCCGACCTCTGGCCGTATCGAGGATGCGCCGGCCATGGCCTGGCGCGGCAGCCATCTCGATGTCGCCCGCCGCTACTATGCGCGCGAGGAAGTCGAGCAGTTCATCGCTATCCTGGCCTGGAACAAGATGAACGTCCTCCACTGGCATCTGAGCGATGACGAGTCGTGGCGCGTCGAGATCGACGCCTATCCGCAGCTGACCGGCAAGGGTGCCTGGCGCGGCTATGGCATGCCCGTTCCGCCGCTGCTCGGCTCGGGCCCTGAGCGCACCGGCGGCTACTATTCCAAGGCCGATATCCGCACCATCGTCGCCTTCGCCACCGAACTCGGCGTCGATGTCGTGCCCGAGATCGATATGCCGGGCCACTGCTACGCCATGCTGCAGGCGATTCCAGCGCTGCGCGATCCGGGCGAAAACGCGCCCTACTACTCGATCCAGAGCTTCCCCAATAACTGCCTCAACCCGGCGGTCGAAGCCACCTACGGCGTCGTCGAGACCATTCTCGCCGAAATGGCGGAGCTTTTCCCCTCGCGCTACTTCCATGTCGGTGCCGACGAAGTCCCCGAGGATGCCTGGCACTCGTCGCCCGCTGCCAACAAGATGCGCAAGGACCTCGGCGTCACCGGCGCCGCGCCGCTGCAGGCGAAGTTCCTGCAGCGCCTCCAGGCCTTCCTCACCTCCAAGGGCAAGATCACTGGCGCCTGGGAAGAAGCCTCCCATGGCGGCGGCATCGACAAGGCCAATTGCTATCTCGTCGGCTGGCGCACCACCGAAGGCAGCCAGCAGCTCGCCGCCGAAGGCTACGAAGTCGTCGTCGCCCCCGGCCAGGCCTACTATCTCGATATGGCCAATAGCGAAGACTGGCACGAGTGCGGCGCCGCCTGGGCCGGCTGGTCGTCGCCGGAAAAGGCCTACACTTTCGAGCCGACCGCCGGCTGGAGCGACACCGAGCGGAAGAAGCTCCTTGGCGTCCAGGCCTGCATCTGGTCTGAGCCGATGACCGATCGCGCGGTGTTCGATCGGCTGGTGTTCCCGCGTCTCTCGGCGATGGCGGAGAGACGCGG
>JBKJMF010000321.1:0-4838 GCA_046596525.1 Devosia sp.
ATGGCGCACAACATGACCGTGCTCCAGAAGTATCGCGGCGCGATGATGGATCTCATCACCGAGTTCGTGAACACGCCTGAGATGACCTCGGAAGAAGCGGCCAACCTGATGGCCGACGGCGTCGAAGCTCAGATGTAACTATTCCTCTGAGGACAGCCGGCCGCGGTGCTTTTGCCCGCGGCCGGTTCCCTTGGCGGCCGGTATGGAGGGCATTCCGTTGGCAATAGCAGGTCAGTCCGTTTCGACTGGCACGAGTTTATGGGACCGCATCAAGAAGTGGACTCCCATCTTCATCATCGCGCCGTCTATCGTTGCGTCCTTCGTCTACGTGTTCGTTTTCGCGGGCTGGACGTTCTACATATCGCTTAGCGACTCCACCCTGCTGCCAAGCTACGGGTTCAAGGGCTTCGAGAACTACGTCTCGCTCTGGACCAACCGCCGCTGGAGCGTCGCCTACAACAACCTGCTGTTCTTCTCGCTCTTTTACGTCACCATCTCGATGGCATTCGGCTTGCTGCTGGCCGTCCTGATCGACCAGAGAGTGCGCGCCGAGTCATTCTGGCGCACGATCTTCCTCTACCCGCTCGCCGTCAGCTTCATCGCCACCGGTACCGTGTGGCAGTGGCTCTACAATCCCGGCAGCGGCATCCAGTTCCTGGTCAACTCGTGGGGCTGGACCGACTTCCAGTTCGCGCTCACCTCCGACCGCAAGAACGCCATCTGGGCCATCATCATCACCGGCATCTGGGGCTCTGCGGGCTTCTCGATGGCGCTGTTCCTCGCCGGCCTCCGGTCGGTCGACCCCGACATCATCAAGGCCGCGCAGATCGACGGCGCCAGTTGGTTCCGCACTTACCGCAAGGTGATCCTGCCCACCATCGGACCGATCTTCATCGCCGTGGCGGTGGTGCTGCTGCAGTTCGCCATCAAGACTTTTGACCTCGCCGTCGCCCTCACCAATTCGGGTCCGGGCATCTCGACGACATTCCCGGCAACCTATGTCTACGACTTCATGTTCCAACGTGGAGAAATCGGGCAGGGCGCTGCTGCGGCGATGATGGTGCTTGCAGCGCTGGCAATCGTCCTGGTGCCTTACTCGCTCTATCTGGTCTGGCGCCGGCGCAGGGAGGCGAACAATGGCTGACGCTGTTTTCGGTACAGCCGCGGTCGAGGATCGCGAGGCTGGTATCGCCAGCCGCCGGCGCCTGATCTCCCGGATCGTGATCTACGGTCTGCTGGGTCTGATCTCGATCATCTACATCATTCCGTTCCTGGTGGTGTTTCTCAACTCCTTCCGGACCAACGTCGAAATCGGCGCCAACGGCCTCATCTCGCTGCCGCAGAGCTTCCGGCTCGATGCGTGGCCGCAGGCCTGGAGCGATTTCTGCATCGGCGGCCAGTGCAATGGCGTGGCCCGCTATTTCTGGAACTCAGTCGCGATGGTGATCCCCGCGACCATCATCTCGACGGCGCTCGGCGCCATCAACGGCTATATCCTTTCGAAGTGGAAGTTCCCGGGCTCCGAGATCGTCTTTGGCTTCATGCTGCTGGGCGTGTTCATGCCCGGTCAGATCGCACTGCTGCCGTGGGCCTTCACGCTTGGCCAGCTGGGTCTGGCGAACTCCGTCTACGGCCTGGTCCTCGTCCACTGCATCCAGGGCCTGTCGTTCACGACGCTGTTCTTCCGCAACTACTACGTTTCCATCCCGGACGACCTGCTGAAGGCCGCCCGCATCGACGGGGCGGGCTTCTGGCGCATCTTCTGGAAGATCATGATCCCGCTGTCGCCGCCGATCATCATCGTCACCGTGATCTGGCAGTTCACCGGCATCTGGAACGAATACCTGTTCGGCGTGGTGCTCAACTCGGGCAGCAACCAGCCCATCACCGCTGCACTGGTCGCCCTCTCGATGAGCGGCACCACCGTGCGTACCTACGACGTCATGAGTGCGGCCGTGCTGATCGGCGCGTTGCCTCCGCTACTCGTCTACTTCTTCGGCGGCAAGTATTTCGTCCGCGGACTTACCCAGGGAGCAATCAAGTAATGTCATCCTTGACCATCAGGAACCTGCGTAAGAGCTTCGGCACCGTCGAAGTGCTGAAGGGTGTCGACCTCGAGGCCAATACCGGCGAGTTCATCGCACTCGTCGGCCCTTCGGGCTGCGGCAAATCGACCTTGCTCGCCATGATCGCCGGCCTCGAGACGGTGACCTCCGGCGAGATCTATATCGGCGACCGGCTGGTGAACTCGGTGCAGCCCAAGGACCGCGACATCGCCATGGTGTTCCAGTCCTACGCGCTTTACCCGACCATGACCGTCAAGGAGAACATGGCCTTCGGCATGGAGAGCCGCGGCGTGCCCAAGCCGGAACAGGAGCAGACGATTGCTCGTGTCGCCGCGCTGCTCCAGATCGAGCCGTTCCTCAAGCGCAAGCCCGGCCAGCTCTCGGGCGGCCAGCGCCAGCGCGTCGCCATGGGCCGCGCCCTGGTGCGCGATCCGGCGCTGTTCCTGTTCGACGAGCCGCTGTCCAACCTCGATGCGAAGCTGCGTGTCGACATGCGGACCGAAATGAAGAAGCTGCACCAGCGCGTCGGCAAGACCACCGTGTACGTAACGCACGACCAGATCGAAGCCATGACGCTCGCCTCGCGCATCGCCGTGATGCACAGGGGTGAAGTGCAGCAGTTCGACGAGCCGGACACCATCTACAACCGGCCCGCCAACATCTTCGTAGCCGGCTTCATGGGCTCGCCTTCGATGAACTTCATCAACGCCGAGATCACCACCTCGGGCGGCGCCCCCTCCGTCACCTTCCCGCTCGCCGATGGCGGCATCGCCAACCTGCCGCTGCACAACGGCGTGGCACAGCGTGCCACCGACAAGAAAGTGGTGCTCGGCATTCGCCCGGAACACCTGAGCCGGCAGAGCGCCAACACCCTCGGCAAGCCGGGCATTGCGACCATGTCGGCTCCGGTCGAAGTGGTGGAGCCTACCGGCGCCGAAACCTTGGCGGTGATGAAGTTCGGCGATCTGGAAGTCGTCGGCCGCTTCAGCCCGGACGAGGCGCCCAAGATGGGCGAGGTCATGCCGCTGGCCGTCGATATGACCCGCGCCTGCCTGTTCGATCCGGGCACGCAGCGGCTGATCTAGGGGTCTACAAAATTACCGAGTTTGCCAACTATCCCAGCCTCGTCGGGCGGGTCGTGTTCGTCACCGGCGGGGCCAGCGGCATCGGCGCCGACGTGGTGCGTGCCTTTGCCCGCTGCGGCGCCAAGGTGGCGTTCGTCGATATCCTCGAGGCCGAGGGCCGGGAACTGGTCACCGAGACCGGCGCCACCTTCCTCGTCTGCGACATCACCGATATCGCCGGGCTGCGCGCCGCCATCGACGTGGTCCGGCATCGGCTTGGCCCCATCGGCGTCTTGGTCAACAATGCCGCCAATGACGAGCGCCACGCCATCGACGATGTCACCGAGGAGTACTGGGACCGCTCCACCGACATCAACCTGAAGCCGCAGTTCTTCGCGGCGCAGGCGGTGCGCGCCCACATGCAGGAACTGGGCGGCGGCTCGATCATCAATTTCTCCTCGATCGCCTGGCGCGGCGGGGCCGACGACATGCCGGTCTACGCCACCGCCAAGGCGGCAGTCGTCGGCCTGACCCGCGCGCTCGGCCGCGGCTTCGGCAAGGACAATATCCGCGTCAACGCCATCGAACCGGGCGCGGTAATCACCGAACGGCAGAAGCGGCTGTGGTTCCCCAACCAGGAAGCGATCGACGCGGTGGTCTCGCGCCAGGCGCTGAAGCACGTTCTGCTCGGCGACGAGATCGCCCGCATGGTGCTGTTCCTCGCCTCCGACGACAGCCGCATGATCACCAAGCAATCCATCACCGTCGATGGGGGTTTGCGATAATACGAATTGATAGAGACGGCCCCCTCCCGGCCTCCCCCATAAAGGGGGAGGTGAAGAGTCGAGCCTGTGGCTAGATCGTGCCAACCACTCGATGCGCCACCTCCCCCTTCATGGGGGAGGGTGGGAGGGGGCCGTCTCGGCCTCAGTCATTCTTGAAGCAATTGCGGTGATCCGATGAAACTCACGACTGGCCTCAACCCCTATGGCCTCACTTATTATCTCGGCCTGCAGGGCGCGGGCACGCCGCGCCACAATCCAAATGGCGCCGGCCTCGAAGGCTTCATCAAGCTGACCGAGGAACTCGGCGGTAAGGCCATCGAACTGTGGGAGGGCTGGCTGAAGGACATGTCCGATGCCGACCTCGCCGCGCTGAAGCAGCGCCTCGATGGGCTGGGCTGGAAGCGCGTGCTGAGCTCCGGCCTGCAGCACGGCGACATCGACCTGCTGGTCCGCTGCGCCAAGGCGCTGGATGCCCAGTTCATCCGTGTCGCGCTGACCCCGATCCTCTGCGGCGACCGCGCCGCCGCTGGCCCGCGCTGGCACGAACTGGTCGCTTCGGTGCACGAAAAACTCGAGGCCGCGGTGCCCAAGCTGGTTACTGCCGGCGTGGTGCTGCTGATCGAGAACCACCAGGATTTCAGCAGCCGCGAGCTGGTCAACTTCTGCGACGAATACGGCCCCAACGTCCGTATCGTCTTCGATATGGCCAACACTTTCCCGGTGGCGGAATCGCCGCTCGATTTCACCCGGGTGATCGCGCCCTACGTGCGCCACTGCCACGTCAAGGACTACCGTGCAGTGATCGAGGCCGATGGCTTCCGCCTCGTGCGCTGCCCCTCGGGCGATGGCGCCGTGCCGCACAAGGAAATGTTCGACATCCTCGCCGAGCACAATGACGAGATGATCGCCTGCATCGAGATCGG
>JBKJMF010000484.1:0-3234 GCA_046596525.1 Devosia sp.
GTCGACGACGTTCAGCGGCACCCGCCGGGCCCGCGCAGCGAGCTTCGCAGCATCGCCGTCCGGGCCGTGATCAGCGACGAAAACCAGAGCCGCATCAACGAGATCGGCGTCCTCGAACGGACGCGCCAGCACAGTAACCGGCAGCTCGGAGAAATCAGCTTCGATGTTTCGGGAGATAATGACGACCAAAGCAGTCGTCTTAGAGGCCAACCGGCCTTTGTTGAGGGCTTCTTCTCCACCGCCGACGATGACGATGCGCTGACCCTGGACTTTGTAGCTGACGGGGAATGTGTTCAGTTCACCCATTCACGGCCTTTCCGAAGCCGGATACATACTGACTTCGGGTCTTTGGGGCAAGCTATTGAAATTCAATAGCTTTAATGTTTCCCATAGCAGGTACGGATTAGAATTGCGTTGAGGCGTGGCCATGCTGGCCGCGAAAAGAATCCATGCGCGGCATAGATGGTGGAACGGTGATGCTGCTGGAGGTTCAGATAGCGCTGCCGATATCGGTCTGACTGAAGTCGTTGCCGATGAAAAGCAAGGGGCAATCGTAGTGCTTGGCCGCTGCATACGAAAAGCAATCACCGCAGTTGAGTGACGCTCGGTGACGGCCCTTGCCCCAGTCGCGATGCGCTTCACCCGCCTCGTAGGCGAATTCAGCGGTAAGCGGTATCACCGCGATCTTCAGTTCCACGATCAGGCTCTTGAGGCGCGGGCCAATGTTTCGCGCGACGGAAACGATGTAGGCCTCAGCGAGAGTCCCCGCCGAGATCAACACTTCGGGCTCATTTTGCATCGCCGCCAGGCAAGCGCCTGCCAAGGGTTCCTCGAACAGGATTGCGATCGGCGCCGACGTGTCGACGACAATCAATTGGGTAGCCCGTACTCATCGTAGAGGAAATCCTGGCTATGGGCGGCGTCCGGCCCCGGTAGGGCCTCCGTGACCGCGCGGCGCGTGATTTCGTCAATCACCTCCTGCCGAAAGCGCGGGAGAGACACCCGCGAATCCGGTACGAGCCGAACAGGCGGGCGACCTTCGCGAGTCACGACAACCTCCTCCCCCGCCTCTGCGCGGTCGAGGAGTTCTTCCAGTTTGTCTTGAGCTTCCTTGACGGACACGTCCATCTCAACCTCGACATCTTCCACCTAGAAGATAAGCCTTGCCGGTCGTCAGGTCAAAGTCGACGTCACCCCTGCCGCTCCGGCACATGCACCACCAGCCCGTCGATCGCGTCCTTGACCTTGATCTGGCAACTCAGGCGGCTCGTCGGCTTCACCGCGTAGGCGAAATCGAGCATATCCTCTTCCATCATCGAGGGGCCGCCGACGGTTTCGGTCCAGGCGTCGTCGACATAGACGTGGCAGGTGGCGCAGGTGCAGGCGCCGCCGCATTCGGCGATGATGCCCGGCACGCCATTCATGATCGCCGTTTCCATCACTGTCGATCCGACCTCGCCCTCGGTCTCGTGCCGCGTGCCGTTGGATTCGATATAGGTGATATGGGGCATGTAACTTCGCTCGGGAGGGTTAGCCGCATATAACGGTGCTGCCCCCTCGTCGCAAGCGCGCCAAACGGCGCAATGTAGACCGGTTGGCTTACGCCTCTTCGGCGTTGACCAGTTCGGCGATGAACACCTGGCACTCGACGACGGCCGCGGCGATGTCCTGGATGTGCTCGGGATTGACCGGGTTGCCGGCGCGCAGACCTTCTTCGGCGCGCTTGGTGAGATCGCGAACGCCCCAGGCGCCGATGCCGGCGGCGGCGCTCTTCAGGGTGTGGAGATGCTCGAGCAGCAGCGGGATCGAAGTGCTGTCCTCGATACGGCCGAGATAGACGCTGGACATCTGCGCATAGAGCCTTAGCACTTCGTCGCGCAGGCCCGGGTCACCAAGCGACTGCTGGTCGAGGTGGTCCATGTCGATCGGACCGTGCGACGGGCGCTGGAGCGCGGTGCCCCGCCCCGCTTCGACTGCTGTATTCCTGGCCATCCCCGCGCCCCTGTTCGACTAACCCGCTGCCGGGTCGTTGGGGGAGAAGCTAGCGGGCGGGGATGAAAGCCAGCCCAAATGGAAGGGTACAATCTTATCTATGCCCTTAACCGGCCGCATTCCCACTCGAAATTAACCTTCCATTAAGAAAGCGCTCGGTTTGCTTCAAATTGAATGTATGTTTGAGGTCCACCTAGCGTGCGGCGGCGTGGGGCATGGGGTCGACTGCGGGGCATTTGAATCGCATTTTACCCAATTTGGACGGCTAACCGGAACTCCGGGGATGGTCCAATGCAAGCTCTGATCGCCCGCCGAGTGACGATGCGAGAGTTGTAAAGAGTTATGGCCAAGAAGACCGCAACACCCCAGAACGATCCTGCTACGCTCGCTTTCTCGGCCGTCGAGGACGCGCTGAAGGACTCGGTTTTCGCGAACCTCGACCAGCCCGCCGCGGCCGAAGAGGCACCTGCGGAGAAAGCCAGCCCGAGGCCGATGCCGCGGGATAATTCGCCCCGCTCGGAGCGTCAGCGCACCGCCGACAAGTTCGCGGCGCAGACCGGCTCGGTGGCGAACGACGACCGCTTCCCTTCTTCCAAGATTCTATACGGCCTGCAGTCGAAATCGTCCGGCGCGCCGACCATGGTAGCCGGGCTGGTGGCGCTCGGCTGGGTGGTGGCGATCGCTCTGGTGGCGATGATCCGCAACGGTGCCGACATGGGCACCGCCTCCTTCTGGGGCTCCAACGATTTCATCGGCTTGCTCGCGCTCGCCATCGTGCCGGTGGTCGGCATTTTCGCCATTGCAACGCTGATCCGCCGCGCGCAGGACCTGCGCAATGCCGCGGCCGCCGTGACGCAGGCGGCGATCCGTCTCGCCGAGCCGGAAACCACCGCGTCCGAGAAGGTCGCGTCGGTCGGCCAGGCCGTGCGCCGCGAAGTGAATGCGCTTGGCGATGGCCTGGAGCGCGCGCTGTCGCGTGCCGGCGAGCTCGAGGTGATGATCCACAACGAGGTCACCGCGCTCGAACGCACCTATTCCGACAATGAATCGCGCATGCGCGCCCTGATCCAGGAACTGGCCAGCCAGCGCGAAGCGGTGATCACCAATACCGAGCGCGTCCGCGAAGCCATCACCGAGAGCCACACCGGCCTGGTGTTCGACCTCGACATGATCAGCCAGCGCATCGCCGGCACCATCGTAGAATCCGGCGGCAACCTGACCAGGGCCCTCGAAACCGCCGGC
>JBKJMF010000574.1:0-5957 GCA_046596525.1 Devosia sp.
ACGGCAAGACCATGTACTACTCGGTCGGCTCGGGCTCGAATGTCGGCCTCGACCCGGTGACCGATGATGCCGGCAACACCAAGGTCAACCCCGACGCGACCATGCTGGCGACGCCCGAAGGCGGGCTCGATGCCTGGATCTCGGCCCATCCGCTTGGCGTTGCCTGGGGCGACGAGGAGCGCCGCGCCGCGGTGCTCGCATTCGATCCGGACGGCAAGAACGAGCGTTATCTTGGCACCGGCCTCCGCAACTGCGCCGGCATGACGATGCAGCCTGCGACCGGCGACGTCTGGTGCGCGGTCAACGAGCGTGACGAACTGGGCGACAACGTGCCGTTCGACTTCGTGACGTCGGTGAAGGATGGGGGGTTCTACGGCTGGCCCTGGTTCTATATCGGCGATAATCCGGATCCGCGCTGGGCCGAGACGCCTCGTGACGACCTGAAGGGCAAGGTCACCGTTCCCGACGTGCTGTTCCAGGCCCACTCGGCGCCACTCAACATCGCCTTCGACACCTCGGATGCGTGGGGACCTGAGTACAAAGGCGACGCGTTCGTCGCACTCCACGGCTCGTGGAACCGCGATACGCGCACTGGCTACAAGGTGGTGCGGATCGATTTCGATGACGCCGGCAAGCCGACCGGCGAGTACGAGGACTTCATGACTGGCTTCGTGATCGACGCGCAGAATGTCTGGGGGCGCCCGGTCGGCGTGGCGATCGCGCCCGACGGTTCGCTGTTCGTCTCCGAGGACGGTAGCGGCACGCTGTGGCGGGTCAGCAAAGCAGAATAGGTGGCCATCAGACCGCCTTCAGGGGCGCTTGCGCGGGAAACCTCGTGCGAGCGTCCTGCCTATTTGTGGGGTATTGAACCGGTTGGCCTAAGCCGCGCTTAAGACGCCGGGCGGAGACTTCGGAACATGACAGGCGCACGCTACATGCTCGGCCAGGTCATCGTCCTCGCACTGATGGCCGACGCAGCCGGCGCGGTTGAGAGCGGACCGCAGGTGGCGGCCGCCTTCCCGACCCCGGCCGAACTGGAAGTCGACAGGATCGGGAAAGCGATGCTGGCAGAAGGGATTCCTCCGCGGGAGGATTACTGCGTGGCAGCGAACTTTCCGGCCAATGACGTGGAGCTGCCGCGATTGATGGCGAGCGCCGCGATCTCCTTGCGCGAGAAGACGTGCATGGACGTGGAGGGCGTCGACTCGAGGAACCGCATGACGTTCTTCGGCACGAAGCGCTGAATGTCAGCCTTCACGATCTTGTAGTAGGCGTCCGCGCCAGCCGAGGCGCTACCGTCGGCTTCGCCGACGCGATGCACGCCGAGCTTGCCGGTGACGATGTGCTCCTTGCCGGCAAAGAACAGATAGGCGCACGCCGAGTAGCAGTAGAAGTTGCCGGGAACGGCCGTGCTGAGGCCGCGGCTGCGGATGGTGCCGGCAAGTTTCAGGGCTTCATCGACATAGCCGCCCTCGCTGCGCAGAGCGACGACCTTGGCATTGGGGCGGGCGGCCAGCGCGCGCCGGAAATCGGCGGCGCTGCCACCGTCGATCTCACCATCGAGCAGGATGTATTCGGGCGCGTCGAAAACGACGAACGAGCCAAAACGCTGGGCCGCCTGGGCGGGCACCTGGCACAAAGCTACGAGCAATGCGGCCGCAGCCAAGGATAGTATGTTTCTCACTGAAGCTCCTCCATTAGGACTTTCTCAAGGTTAGCATTTCACTAACGACAAGTGTCCCAATGTGGGCAGAGCGAGCGTAAGTTAAGGCGATAGTTAATCGCCGTGTGGTTCGCCTCGGAAGCTATTGCGGATGCTTAGAGTTTTCAGTCCGTCACTGTGTACTCGGTGATGCCATTTGCGGCGACACTGAGGCGCTGGCGTGCCTCGCCGATGCCAACTGCGCCCTGCATCGACATCCCAGCAGCCAGCCGAAACGGTGAAGCTGTAGGACTGGCCGGAGCCGATCGAGACATTGTCGGGCAGCCGGTCGAAGCCATAGGTCGAGGCGGCACATTCCGAGATGGTGACCACATCGATGTGGCCACTCGTGCCGTTGATGACGGTGAGCGTGCCGGTCGGCTCGCCGGGGCGCAGCAGTTCGCCTCCGGTGATCATCGATGCCGGATTGCAGGCGGCAAGCGCCGACAGAAATACGGCGACGGCGGCGCCGCGAAATACTGAAGTCATGACTTCCCCCAATGACGAGGCATGCGTGACGCCGCGTCTGCCCAAGCAATTGCTAGCAGACAGCGCTCACAGCCTCAATCATCAGGCGATGGCGGGCGGGGAGTCCTTGGGGTGGCCGCGTGGACGTCTAGTTAGGCGGCCTGCGGGCGGCGGTGACCAGAGACTTCGGCGCCGGCATTTCGCTGCAGGGTCAGCAGTTGCAGCGAACAGACGACGATGATCAGTCCCATAAGGAGATAGGCGATCTGGAAGTCGATGACACCCAGTGCCGGCGCGCCGCGCCACATCTGGCTGAGGTTGAGGCAGCCGGCCGCGATCGCCACGCCGAACACCATCGACAGCTGCTGAGACATGCTCGAGATCGTCGTGGCCGAGCTGCGGTGCGGGGCGTCTACGTCGGCGAAGGCGAGGGTGGCGAGCGCCGTGAACTGCATGGAGCGGGTGGCACCGGCGATGAAGAGGATGGCGGCTGTGATCGGGTAGGCCGTATCGGGGCCGAGGAGGCCGCATGCGGCAACCGCGATGCCGGCAAGGACGCCGTTGACGGTGAGGATGGTGCGGAAGCCGAAGCGGCGCAGGGTCGGCGTCGTCACGGCCTTGATGGCGAGATTGCCGAAGAAATAGATCACCACCAGCGCGCCGGAGCTCAGCGCGTCCATACCGTAGGCGACCTGGAACATCAGAGGCAGCAGGAAGGGCGTGGCATTGATCGCGGTCCGGAGGATGGCGCCGGCTTTGGCGTCGGTGGCGGCGAAGGTGTGGATGCGCAGCGTCCGCAGGTCGATCAGCGGGTGCTTAACCCGCAGCAGCCACATCACCGCGGCTGTGCCGACGGCGAGGCCGACGGCGATCAGTAGCGCCGAGAGCCAGAGGGGCAATCCGCCCTGAACCAGCGCATCGAAGCCGTAGAGCAGGCAGCCCAACGTGATCGCCGTCAGTACGAAGCCGGGGGCGTCAAAGGGGCGGTCGGCGAACTCGGTGTCCTTGGGAACGATCGCCAGCACCAGCACCATGCCAAGGATGCCGAGAGGGATGTTGATCCAGAAGTTCCAGTGCCAGGAAATGTACTCGGTTATGAACCCGCCCAGCGCCGGCCCGATCACCGGAGCGAACAGCGCCGGCCAGATGGTCAGCCCAATCGCCGCGACGATCTCGGATTTCTGCGCGGTGCGCAGCACGATAATGCGGCCGACGGGGAAGAGCACGGAGCTGCTGGCGCCCTGCAGGGCGCGGGCGATGGCGAACTGGCCCAGATCCTGCGCGAGGCCGCAGGCGATTGAGGTGAGGGTGAACAGCGCAATCGCCACGACGAAGACGCGCCGTGCCCCGAACCGGTCGGAGAGCCACGCCGCAGCCGGAATGCAGACCGCGACGGCCAGCATGTAGATGGTGACGCCAAGGCTCATCTCAAGCGTGCCGACGCCGAAGTCTTGCGCCATGCGGGGCAAGGCGGTGACGATGATCACGCCGTCCAGGAACTGCATGAACAGCGTGGCGGCAACCACGAGGGCGACGTTGCGGGCGTGTGGGGTGAGGCGCGTGGACATGGTGAGGATGCGAATGACTAGTATGGTACCAATACAGCCAAACCGGCGGCGCGCCTATCAGGCAATGGGATGATGCCGATGATTTCGCGCGAGTGTGTCGCTCGCCGTCTGTCTCAGCGACGCGTGACTACCCCTTCACCGCCCCCGCCGTCATGCCCGCCACGATCTGGCGGTTGAAGAACAGGTAGACGATCAGTGGCGGGATGGTGATGAGCAGGATGTTCATGAACAGCAGGTGCAAGGACGTATTGAACTGCCCCTGGAAGTTGAACAGCGTCAGCTGCACCGTTACGTTCTGCTTGCCGGGCAGGTAGTAGAGCGGATTGGTGAAGTCGTTGAAGATGGCCACCGACTGCACCACGATCACCGTGATCACCACCGGCTTCAGCAGCGGCAGCACCACCTGGAAGAACAGTCGAAGCGGTCCAGCGCCGTCGATGATCGCCGCCTCGTCGAGTTCGCGCGGGATCGTCGCGACGAAGGCGCGGAAGAGGAGGATGGTGAAACTCAGCCCGTAGGCGACTTCGATCAGGATCATGCCGTGCATGGTCTTGAACATGCCGAACGACTGCAGCACCCAGATGGTGGGCACCACGGCCGGCGGAATGATCAGCCCGGCAAGCACCAGGAAGTTGACGATCGCGGTCCAGCGCGACGGTCGGCGCTGCAGCACGAAGCCGACCATGGCGCCGAGCACCACCAACAGCGTCACGCTGGCAACGGTGAGGATGATCGAGTTGATGAACGCGGTGACCAGCATGTAGTCCTGCGTGCGCACCACCTCCAGCAGGTTGTCCCAGAAGTGCCAGCTGGTCGGCCAGTCAAACGAGCGGGTCGCCGCCTGCCGGCGGTCCTTGACCGCAGTGAGGATGATGAAGGCGAACGGCACGAGGAAGACGACGATCGATGCAACGATCGCAATGCCGCCGAGAATATAGCGCTGAGCGTGCCTCACCGGTCGGTCTCCTGGCGATTGAGCAGCATCGAGAGCGGCACGATGATCAGCGCCACCATGATGAACAGCACCACATTGCCGGCGGTCGAGAGGCCGTAGAAGCCAGCCTGATACTGCTTGTAGATCACCGATGCGATGACGTCGGAGGTGAAACCGGGGCCGCCCTTGGTCATCGCCCAGATCATGTCGAACGAGCGGAGGCCACCGATGAAGCTCAGGATGATCACGGTCGCGGTTGCCGGGTGCACCAGCGGCAGGGTGACGGTCCAGAACCGCTGCCACGCGGTGGCGCCGTCGATCCTCGCCGCCTCGTAGTACTCGAGCGGGATCGAGACGATGCCGGCGATGTAGATCACCGTGGCGAGCCCGACGCCCTTCCACACGTCGACGAGTGCGACGGAATAGAGCGCGAAGCGTGGGTCGGTCAGCCAGCCCGGCCCCTTGATGCCGATGGCGGCGAGGGACTCGTTGAGCAGGCCCTGGGTGGGATGCATCATCGCGGTGAAGGTGATGCCGACGCCGACTGTCGAGACCAGTACCGGGAAGAACACCACGGCGCGGAGATACCCGCGACCGAAGATGTCGGACGTGAGCAGCAGCGCCAGCAGCAGCCCGAGTGCGACCTTCAGGCAGGAGGTCACGACACCGTAGATCAGCGTATTGATGAGGCCCTGGAACAGGAAGGGCTCGCGGAAGAACTGGGCGAAGTTCTCGAGGCCGATGAAGTCGGCCTTCTGCAGGGTCCAGCGCGTCAGGCTGAAGAACAGCGACGCGAAGGTGGGCAGCATGAACAGCACGGCAAAAATTGCGGCCGCAGGGATATAGAACCAGCTGGGATAAAGCCCGGCGGTGCGCGACTTGCGGCGCGGCCTCACCTCTGGAACTGTCCCTTCTGCCATCGCGACTGCCATGCCGTCTTCCTCCTTTGACGTATGGCGTCCGGCCCACCGGGTCGGACGCTCAATGTCACACGCAGATTGCGCGATTACCAGCCGGGCAGGCCGAGCTGCTGGGCCTGCTTCTTGACGTCTTCGTCGTAAAGCGCGGCGCCATCAGCGGCCGAGCGGATGCCCGAACCGATTTCGACCGTGATCTGCTCGAGCGCCGGCCCCTTGATCGGGGAGAGGAACTCGAGGGCAGGGGCCGAATGGCCACCTTCCTGGAAGTAGGGCAGCAGGTCAGCGACGACCGGCGGCACGTCGGAGGGCAGGGTGCAGTCCTTCACCAGGTACGGGCCGGTGGCGCCTGCCGACGCGGTCTGGAT
>JBKJMF010000135.1:0-5214 GCA_046596525.1 Devosia sp.
GATCAAATACCGCTGGACCGGCCTCGGCGCTGACGGCAAGGACTACACCAAGATCTACGACACGACCCCTGGGCGCGTGATCCTCTCGACCGCGCTGCCCCGGCACGCGAACATGACCTTCGACGTCAGCAACCGCCTGATGACGAAGAAGGAAATCTCCGGGATGATCGACGCCGTCTATCGCGGCTGCGGTCAGAAGGAATCGGTGATCTTCTGCGACCGGATCATGTCGCTGGGCTTCACCCACGCCTTCAAGGCCGGCATCTCCTTCGGCAAGGACGACATGGTCGTGCCGGAGAACAAGTGGGAGATCGTCGACACCACGCGCGCGCTCGCCAAGGATTACGAGCAGCAGTACCAGGACGGCCTGATCACGCAGGGCGAGAAGTACAACAAGGTCGTCGACGCCTGGGCGAAGTGCTCCGATAAGCTCGCCCAGGAGATGATGGCCCGCATCTCGACCGTGAAGAAAGACAAGAACGGTCGCGATCTGCCGATCAACTCGATCTACATGATGAGCCATTCGGGTGCGCGTGGTTCGCCAGCCCAGATGAAGCAGCTCGCGGCGATGCGCGGCCTGATGGCCAGGCCCTCGGGCGAGATCATCGAAAGCCCGATCATCTCGAACTTCAAGGAAGGCCTCGACGTGCTCGAGTACTTCAACTCGACCCACGGCGCCCGCAAGGGCCTCGCCGATACCGCGCTGAAGACGGCCAACTCCGGCTATCTGACGCGCCGTCTCGTCGACGTGGCGCAGGACGCCATCATCTCCGAGGTCGATTGCGGCTCGGAGAGCGGCATCAAGATGCGCGCCATCATCGACGCGGGCCAGGTCGTCGCCTCGCTCGGCATCCGCATCCTCGGCCGTTCGGTCGCGGAGGATGTCGTCGATATCGACGGCAAGGTCCTCGTCGCCAAGGGCACGATGATCGACGAGCATCACATCGAGGCGATCAACGCGGCCGGTGTGCAGGAGGTGAAGATCCGTTCGGTGCTGACCTGCGCCACCAAGAACGGCGTCTGCGCCACCTGCTACGGGCGCGATCTCGCCCGCGGCACGCCGGTCAACATGGGCGAGGCCGTCGGCGTCATCGCGGCGCAGTCGATCGGCGAGCCGGGCACCCAGCTCACCATGCGCACCTTCCACATCGGCGGCGCGGCCACCATCGCCGACCAGTCCTTCGTCGAGTCGAACTTCGAAGGCGTGGTCAAGATGCGCAACCGCAATGCGGCGCGGAACTCCGATGGCGATCTGATCGCCATGGCGCGCAACATCGCGATCGTCATCGTCGGTCCCGACGGGGCCGAGCGCGCGGTCCATCGCGTCCAGTTCGGCTCGAAGCTGCGGGTCGACGAGGGCGACAAGGTCAAGCGCGGCCAGCGCCTGATCGAGTGGGATCCCTATTCCCGCCCGATCCTGGCGGAAGTGGACGGCACCGTCGGCTACGAGGATCTCGTGGACGGCATGTCGATCACCGAGACGACCGACGAGGCGACGGGCATCTCCAAGCGGGTCGTGATCGACTGGCGCGGCTCGGCCCGGACCTCGGATCTTCGTCCGGCGCTCACCGTGCATGGCCCCGACGGCAAGATCGCCAAGCTCGCGCGCGGCGGCGATGCCCGCTACATCCTCCCCGTCGAGGGCATCATCTCGATGGAGCCTGGCGCGTCGATCAAGGCCGGCGATGTGCTCGCCCGCGTCTCGACCGATTCCGCCAAGACCCGCGACATCACGGGCGGCCTGCCGCGCGTGGCGGAGCTGTTCGAGGCGCGTCGTCCCAAGGATGCGGCGATCATCGCCGAGAAGGCCGGCGTCATCGGCTTCGGCAAGGACTACAAGAACAAGCGCAGGGTCATCCTGACGCCGCATGACGGGTCGGATAACGCCGAATACCTGATCCCCAAGGGCAAGCACATCCATCTCCAGGACGGCGACGTCGTCGAGATGGGCGACTACATCCTCGACGGCAATCCGGCCCCGCACGACATCCTGGCGATCAAGGGCGTCGAGGAGCTGGCGGCTTATCTGGTGAACGAGATCCAGGAGGTCTATCGCCTCCAGGGCGTCGGCATCAACGACAAGCACATCGAGGTCATCGTCAGGCAGATGCTGCAGAAGGTCGAGATCACCGAATCCGGCGATACCGACATTCTGACCGGCGACCAGATCGACCGCATCGAGTTGCAGGAGGTCAACGCCAGGATGAAGGAGGAGGGCAAGAAGCCGGCGAGCGGCGTTCCGGTCCTGCTCGGCATCACCAAGGCATCGCTGCAGACGCGCTCGTTCATCTCGGCCGCGTCGTTCCAGGAGACCACCCGCGTCCTCACGGAAGCGGCGGTCAACGGCAAGTCCGACATGCTGGAAGGCCTGAAGGAGAACGTCATCGTCGGCGCGCTGATCCCGGCCGGCACCGGCGCGCAGGTTGCCCGCATCAAGCAGGTGGCGACGCGCCGCGACGATCTCATCGTCGGCCAGAAGGCGGAATCGGCGGCGAGGGCGGCGGCCTCGGCCGCCAAGGCCGCCAACGATGCGGCCGCGGCGGCTCTGCCTGCGGCCGAGTGACAGCCGTCGCATCAAGATCAAAGGGGCCGCCTCCGGGCGGCCCCTTTTTTGTTCAAGGCCGGTGAAGGCGGGTCAGCCGACGACCTGTGCAACCAGCTCTGGGTGTTGCCCGATCACTCTCACATAGGCGAGCGCGAAATCCGGGGCTGTCGCGCGCGCCTGCTCCCAATCGCGTAACGTGCCGACCGGAACACGAAAGCGGCTTGCAAACTCCGCCTGCGACAATCCCAGCGCGGTTCTGGTCTTGCGGATCAGACGGGCGCGCTGGCCACGATCCAGAGCCGTGGCCGTCGCATCGAAATCTTCCGGATCCGCCGGATCAGCGGCCAGCGCGATATGCTCGTTTCTCACCTGTATTGCTCCTTCTTACGGATATGAAGCGGGGCTGGTCGTCCCGCCAGACGAAGATGCCCGTGAACAGCTTTTGGCCCACTCCACCGATCATTTTGAAGCGTTCCTCGCCGTCCTGTGCGCGGATCGATGGAACGATCAGATGATCTTCGTGGTCGAAAATTCTGTCGCCAAAGATCAGCGGCAGCGCATGCTTCTCTCGATCGACAGCATCCTTCGCAGGATCGAACCTATCCAGTATGACATAGAGATACGGGATTTCCGTATAGGAGCAAATCGATATTCTAATCCCGCAAACGCAATGCGGGATCGTTGGGAGACGGCGCCGCGGACAGTCGGCGCGCTTTACAAGACAATCGCGCCCGATCTCATGGCGCAGGCATGACATCATTGCTTTTCCGGGGTTGACGCGAATCCCTACCCGAGTCATAAGCGCGCCACTGTCGAAGGTTGTCGGACACGTTTGTCGCTCTGCCTCTGTTGCGAGCGAATGTCGCGGCCGAAACGCCTTCGGAACTCCAGCGTCGAACGACGACATGGTATGACGCATGACCGCGGAGCGATCCGTGGTCCTCTGCTTGGCGAACGCGCCTGAGGCCTCCTTGCCGGGAGCCGACGGCGCGGCTTCGTTTGTGTCATGGCATTGCTCGGGCTGGCCGGATTATTCGAGATTTCCAAACGCTCAACGGAGCGAGAGGCCTGTTCAATGCCGACAATCAGCCAGTTGATCCGCAAGCCGCGCACGCCCGTCAAGGCGCGCAACACCGCGCCGGCTCTCGAGAACTGCCCGCAGAAGCGTGGCGTCTGCACGCGCGTCTACACGACGACCCCGAAGAAGCCCAACTCGGCGCTCCGCAAGGTCGCCAAGGTGCGCCTGACCAATGGCTTCGAGGTGATCGGCTACATTCCGGGTGAGGGCCACAACCTTCAGGAACACTCCGTGGTCATGATCCGCGGCGGCCGCGTCAAGGATCTTCCCGGCGTGCGCTACCACATCCTGCGCGGCGTGCTCGACACCCAGGGCGTCAAGAACCGCAAGCAGCGCCGTTCCAAGTACGGCACCAAGCGTCCGAAGTGAGTTCTGCCAGACGGGCAGGGCGATGAGCCCTCAAGCCCGTTCGCAGCGTTTCAAGATTTGACCGGAGACTAGACGATGTCCCGCCGCCATAGCGCCGAAAAGCGCGAGATCATTCCCGATCCGAAGTTCCACGATATCATCGTGACGAAGTTCATGAATTCGGTGATGTACGAAGGCAAGAAGTCGACCGCCGAGCGGATTGTCTACGGCGCCTTCGATATCATCGAGGGCAAGATGAAGAGCGATCCGCTCGCCGTCTTCAAGAGCGCGTTGGAAAACGTCGCTCCGGCGATCGAGGTTCGTTCGCGTCGCGTCGGCGGCGCCACCTACCAGGTTCCGGTCGAGGTTCGCACCGAACGCCGTCAGGCGCTGGCGATCCGCTGGCTGATCACGGCTGCTCGCGGCCGCAACGACAAGACCATGGTCGAGCGTCTCTCGGCCGAGCTGATGGACGCCGCAAACAACCGTGGCAACGCCGTCAAGAAGCGCGAAGACACGCACCGGATGGCGGAAGCCAACCGCGCCTTCTCGCATTATCGCTGGTAACCGTTCGTCGGAATTCTGGAAAGACAGAGCGCTCCCATGGCCCGCACTCATCCCATCGCCCGATACCGCAATTTCGGCATCATGGCGCATATCGACGCCGGCAAGACCACGACCACCGAGCGCGTGCTGTTCTACACGGGCAAGTCGCACAAGATCGGCGAAGTCCATGACGGCGCAGCCACCATGGACTGGATGGAGCAGGAGCAGGAGCGTGGCATCACGATCACCTCGGCTGCCACCACCTGCCCCTGGACCAAGGATGGCGTTGAATACACCATCAACCTCATCGATACCCCGGGCCACGTCGATTTCACGATTGAAGTCGAACGCTCGCTGCGCGTGCTCGACGGCGCGGTAGCGGTTTTCGACGGCGGCAACGGTGTGGAGCCGCAATCGGAGACGGTCTGGCGCCAGGCCGACAAATACGACGTGCCGCGCATCTGCTTCATCAACAAGATGGACAAGATCGGCGCTGACTTCCTCATGTGCGTCGACTCGATCAGGGAAAAGCTAGGCGCGATTCCGCTGCCTGTGCAATTGCCGATCGGTGCGGAAAGCCAGTTCATCGGTGTCGTCGATCTCGTGCGCATGAAGTCGATTGTCTGGAAGGATGAGACGCTCGGCGCGCAGTTCGTGGTGGGAGAGATCCCGGACAATCTGAAGGCACAGGCTGCGG
>JBKJMF010000293.1:0-9853 GCA_046596525.1 Devosia sp.
CATCGAACTCGATGGCGGCGAACGGATCACGGCCAAGACCATCATCCTCGCGACCGGGGTGAGTTGGCGTCGCGTTGCGATCGAGGGTTTTGACCGGCTGATCGGCAAGGGCATCTATTACGGGGCGGCGCGCAGCGAGGCGTCGACGACGCAGGGGCTCGACGTCCACCTGATCGGGGCCGGCAACTCGGCGGGGCAGGCGGCGATGTTCTTTGCCAACCACGCTCGGACGGTGACGCTGCTGGTGCGCGGCGACTCGCTCGAAAAGAGCATGTCGCAATACCTGATCGGGCAGGTGCGCAGCAAAGGCAACATCAAGGTGGCGCTCTACAGCGAGGTGCAGGCGACCCACGGCGAGGGCCACCTCGATGCCGTCGACATCATCGATGTGCGGACCGGCACGGTGCGCCGCGAGGAGAGCGCCGGGCTGTTCGTGTTCATCGGGGCGGACGCCGAAACCGAGTGGCTGCCGGCGGAAGTGGCGCGGGATGCGCGCGGCTATGTGCTGACCGGCGAGGACCTGAAGAAGGCCGGCCGCTGGTCGGAAGATCGTGATCCGTACCTGCTGGAGACCAGCGTGCCGGGGATATTCGCCTGCGGCGACGTGCGGCTCAGCCCGGTGAAGCGGGTGGCGGCGGCGGTGGGCGAGGGCAGCATGGCGATCGCCTTCGTGCACCAGTATCTGGCGCGGGTGGCCGAACATCTGAAGGCAGCGGGCCGAACGGCGCCACTGCGCTGAGCCTCATTCCTGACCAGCGCGTCCGCAGCTGGTGAACGCACGCGACTAGCCCATCAGCACGCTGCGCAGGGCCGGGAGTTCGCCGATTATGAAATCGAAGAACGCGGCGATGCGGGGCTGACGCCGCAGATCAGGGTGCGTAAGCAGGTACCAACCGCGGGCCAGCTCGGGTATCGGCGGCAGCACCTGCACCAGCGCCTCCTCGCCTTCGGCGATGGTGGTCGGAAGGGCGGCGACGCCGATGCCGGCCTTGGCGGCCAGCATGACGCCGAGAACACTGGCGTTGCGCGCTGCGATGGTTGCGGAGGGCGCGGCGGCGGCAAGCCATTGATTGGCGCGGTGGCTGGCCATGCTGCCCTCGAAGGCGACGAGGCGATGACGTGCCAGATCGGCCGTGTTTTCGGGACGTCCGTGCTGCTGGATATAGCTGGGGCTGGCGTATACGGCCCAGACGGAATCAGCGATCCGGCGGCCGACGAGAATCGGGTCGGTCGGTTCGCCCGAGCGCAGCGCGACGTCGGCCTCGCCGAGCGACAGGTCGAGATAGCGGTCGCTGGTGAGGAACTCGACCGAGAGTCCGGGATGGAGGGACTGGAACTGTTCGATAAGGCCGGAGGCGACGAGGCGGCCGACGATCGGCTCGGGGCAGGTGAGGCGAATGACGCCGGTGAGATCGTCGCCAAAGCCTTCGACATGGCGCTCCAGCGCGATCATGGCATCCTCGGCGGAGCGGGCATAGGGCAACAGGGCGGTGCCCGACTCGGTCAGCCGGTAGCCGGTGGGATGGCGGATGGCGAGCGGGGTGCCCAGCCGGCGCTCCAGTTCGGCGAGCCGCCGGTGCACGGTCGACTGATTGACGCCGATGGCCCGCGCCGCGGCCAGCGTGCTGCCGTGGCGGGCGACGGCGAGGAAGTAGCGGAGATCGTTCCAGTCGAACATCGTTGAGTTATGCACTTTTGCATCGGGCGGCGGCAAGCTTGCGGCTGCCGCGCCGCGGGGCGCGGGGCTACCACTGGGCTGGTTCAACGCAGAGGAGGCGGAAATGGCGGAGACGAGACAGGTGGAGGCGGCGATCGCGGGGCTCGACGTGGGCGTGACAACGAGCGCGAGTGCGCGTGGCATGGCGAAGCTGACCCCGATCCATCGTGAGCAGGTGGCGACAATGCCGCGCGGCGCCAGCCAGGAGATCAGGGTGCTACTGGCGACGCTGCTGCCGGGCGACCGGACGGTGACGCACACGCATCGCCACCCGGTGACAGTGCATATGCTGGAGGGGGTATTCACGCTGGAACTGGACGGGCTCCCAACCGTGGCAGTGGCGGCGGGCGAAGTGTATGTCGAGCCAGCCGGAGTGCGGATGACCGGATGGAACCGTGACACCAGTGTGCCGGCGCGGATGGCGCTGTTCTATGTCTCGGAACCGGATGAGCCGTTCGCCGACCCGGCCTGATCGGGCTCCAGAAAAGCGAAAACCCCGCACCATTCCGGTACGGGGTTCCCCAAGTCCGCCGCAACGCGGGACTTAATGATTAGGCGACGCCCAGGAGCGCGTCAGGCGACGCTTGATTCCGCGAAGGCCTCGTGCTCGTCGGGCTCGCGCAGCACGTAGCCGCGACCCCAGACGGTTTCGATGTAGTTCTTGCCACCAGTGGCAACAGAGAGCTTCTTGCGCAGCTTGCAGATGAAGACGTCGATGATCTTCAGCTCGGGCTCGTCCATGCCGCCATAGAGGTGGTTGAGGAACATTTCCTTGGTGAGGGTCGTACCCTTGCGGAGCGAGAGCAGCTCCAGCATCTGGTATTCCTTGCCGGTCAGGTGCACGCGGGCCGATTGCACTTCGACGGTCTTGGTGTCGAGGTTGACGGTCAGGTCGCCGGTCGAGATGACCGACTGCGCGTGGCCCTTGGAACGGCGGACGATGGCGTGGATCCGGGCGACCAGCTCATCCTTGTGGAACGGCTTGGTCATGTAGTCGTCGGCGCCGAAGCCGAGGCCGCGCACCTTGTCTTCGATGCCGGCAAGACCGGACAGGATCAGGATCGGGGTCTGCACCTTGGCCACGCGCAGGGTGCGCAGCACTTCGTAACCCGACATGTCGGGAAGGTTCAGGTCGAGCAGGATGATGTCGTAGTCATAGAGCTTGCCTAGGTCGACGCCCTCTTCACCGAGGTCCG
Source organism: Devosia sp. (assembly GCA_046596525.1). GTDB lineage: Bacteria > Pseudomonadota > Alphaproteobacteria > Rhizobiales > Devosiaceae > Devosia_A. Next base: position 2,914 of record JBKJMF010000293.1, read on the forward strand.
TCGTGTACACGTTGAAACTCTCTGATTTGAGCATCAGCTCGATGCTCTGCGCTGTCGCGCTGTCGTCCTCGATCAAGAGTACACGCATGCCGTCAATCCCCTTAAACCGTTCCCTGCTGGAACTATGGATGAGGCGCCCTGCGCGTTCACCCTTAACCGAACCCTACTGGATATGACCCAAACCTAAGCGCAATTAGTTAACAAAGTTTAATTCTGATCCGCAAGATGCAATGGGTCTCTTGTTAGTGATATGTTAAATCGTTGAAAATGCTGTGTAATTCGCGTCTATTCGACTTAATAAACTAGGTTAAGAAAGCCCTTCAATCGACTCTGCCGACTCAAGGATTTGGGGCCCTTGAGGGGTGGAAAAGCGGCTCAGCGCGGGCTGGGCACATGTCGGGGCAGGTCCCCATGGTTAACGCTTTTTGCTTAACGTTCGGTTACCGTCGGTCTCAAGCGATTCGAGCGCCCTGAAAGAGGCCGATGCACTCCCTGACAGCCGCAATTGATGCCATCGAGGACGTTGAGGTCTTCGGGCGGGTCAAAACCGTGCAGGGATTGCTCATCGAGGTGGTCGGGCCGGTGCGCGAGCTGCGCGTGGGCGGGCGCGTATCGATCGAAACCACCAATGGCGGGGTGCTGGGCGCCGAGATCATCGGCTTCCGCGATGGTCATGCGCTGTGCCTGCCGTTCGGGCCGCTGAACGGGGTACGGCTTGGCTGCCGGGCGCTGTTCAAGAGTCATGACGGAGCGGTGCAGCCGGCGGAGAGCTGGCTCGGCCGGGTGATCAACGCCAATGGCGAGCCGATCGACGGCAAGGGCCCGCTGAGGGGCGGCCCGACGCCATATCCGCTGCGCCAGGTGCCGCTGCCGGCACATGAGCGCATGCGGGTGGGCGATCCGCTCGATATGGGGGTGCGCACGCTCAACACCTTCACCACCATGTGCGAAGGTCAGCGCATGGGCATCTTTGCCGGCTCGGGCGTCGGCAAGTCGGTGCTGATGTCGATGCTGGCGCGCAACGCGCAGGTCGACGTGGCGGTGATCGGGCTGATCGGCGAGCGCGGCCGCGAGGTGCAGGAATTCGTCACCGACTATCTGGGCGAGGTCGGGCTGCAGAACGCAGTGGTGGTGGTCGCGACCTCGGACGAGGCGGCGCTGATGCGACGGCAGGCGGCGTATCTTACCCTCACGCTGAGCGAGTATTTCCGCGACCAGGGCAAACGCGTGCTGTGCATGATGGACAGCCTCACCCGCTTCGCCCAGGCGCAGCGCGAGATCGGGCTAGCCATCGGCGAACCACCGACCGCCAAGGGCTATCCGCCGACGGTTTTCACCGAACTTCCCAGATTGCTGGAAAGAGCAGGACCTGGCCTCGCTGAATCGGGCTCCATTACCGGTCTATTTACCGTTTTGGTGGAAGGTGACGATCACAATGAGCCCATTGCGGACGCCGTACGCGGCATTCTTGATGGGCACATCGTGATGGAGCGCTCGATCGCCGAGCGGGGACGCTATCCGGCGGTCAATGTGCTCCGGTCTATCTCGCGTACGATGCCAGGATGCGTGCCGGTCAATATCCGGCCCACCCTGCAGAAGGCGCGAGAGCTCATGTCGACATTTGCCGACATGGAGGAACTGATCCGGCTGGGGGCATACCGGAAGGGATCGGATCCGGGCGTGGACCGTGCCATCGCGATCAACCCGGCGCTGGAGGCGTTCTTGAGCCAGCAGCGGGAAGAGCGCACCTCGATTGCCGACGGCTATGTGATGCTGGAGGCGATCCTGGAAAAGGTGGGCGAACAATCCGCGTCGCAGAAGTGAATGACTTGAAGTGTAAGGAGTACAAGTCATGAAGTCGCGTAGCGAGAGCCTGATCCGGCTTAAGAAGTTCCAGGTGGACGAGAAGCGCCGTCAGGTCACGCAGATCGAGATGATGGTCGCCGATTTCGAACGCATGGCCGCCGAACTCGATCAACAGATCGAGATCGAGCAGACCAAGACCGGCATTTCCGACATCGCCCATTTCGCCTATTCGACCTTCGCCAAGGCGGCGATCGCCCGGAGGGACAACCTCCTCGCGTCGGCCAACGACATGAAGGGCAATCTCGAAGCGGCGCAGGACGCACTGGCGGAAGCGGTCGAGGACCTCAAGAAGGTCGAGTTGCTGGACCAGCGCGAGCATGGCCGCGAAGTGGCCGCCGAGGCAAAATCCGAGCAGGCGGAATACGACGAGATCGGCCGGCTTCGGCATATCCGACGGTAAGCCCTCGATCCATCTCTAAGCAGGAGGCCCGCGCTGCGGGCCTTTGGCGTTTCCGCTCACCGCAAATCAAAAGGCCGGCCCCGTTTTCCGAGGTCCGGCCTTCCACGCCTCCCAGCGTTTCGTTGGGGCGGCGAGGCGCCCCACATCCAGCAAGCTAGCGGAGAATTGACGGTGGTGCGCGGCTTGCCGGGTTAACCGGTAAAGATTGAATTAATCCGGTAAGGGCTCAGTAAGTCTTCATCGCGAGGTGGAGGATGCCCGAGCCGTCGTCGAACGGGGTGCCGAAGGCGACGAAGCCGAGGCCCTGGTAGACGCCGAGCTTGTCGTGCTGGGCGGTGAGATAGAAGCGGGTTTCGCCCCTGGCGCGGGCGAGTTCCATGGCGTGCTGCATGAGGCGTTTCGAGATGCCGTTGCCCCGCCAGGATTGGGCGACGACGACGCGGCCGAGCTTCACGTGCTCCGGCGTCCAGATGATGCGCAGCGTGCCGACGACGTTGCCTGCGGCGATGGCGACGAGGTGCGTGGCGGTGAGGTCGTCGGCATCGAACTCCTCGGCTTCGGGGATCTGCTGCTCGATGACGAACACCTCGCGTCGAAGCGCGAAGGCGGCGTTGGCGAGGGTGGAAAAGACGGGAACGGTGAGAAGGGTGATGTCGTCGCTTTGCATGCGACGAACCAATCACATTGGCGGCGAGCGCTCCAGTGTCAGGTGTGGGGCAGTTCCGCCGGACCGGCCGGGACGTTGATCGGGAGCGGACCCGCAGGGCTCGGCACGGTCCACTGCACGGAGCCGGCCGCATGCACCAGCCGGGCGATGAAGCCGAGCTTGGCGATGACTTGGGGGGTGAGTACGAACGGGTAAGCGTCGTGCTGGCCGACGGCGCGGTTGAGGTTGTTGATCAGCGAGGCGAGGGGAATCCAGGTTTCGATCAGCTCGCCGACGTCGGCATTCCCATAGGGGTCGTAGTCGAGCCTGGCCGTGAGTTCGCCCACCTTGTCGACGGCCGGGCGGAGGTTGACGCCGAAGGAAGCGGCCATCTCGGTGGTGTCGATCAGATGCAGGTAGTGGGCGAAGGTTTCGGCGAAATCCTCCCACGGGTGCGAGGTGGCGTAAGCCGAGATGTAACTCTGCTGCCAGCCGTCGGGCGCGCCATTGGCGTAGTGCGCCTGGAGGGCGGCTTCGTAGTCGGCGGACTCGTCGCCGAACATCGTGCGGAATTCTGCGCGGGCCGGCCGGTTGGCGACCAGCAGGGCCCAATAGTAGTGGCCGATCTCGTGGCGGAAGTGGCCGAGCAGGGTGCGGTAGGGCTCGTTGAACTGGGTGCGGCGATATTCGCGCGCTGCGTCGTCGGCCTCCTTCAACGCCAGCGTGATGGTGCCGCTGTCATGTCCGGTGAGCACCGGTGAGCGCGAGACCTCGTCGTTGAGGAAGCGGAAGCTCAGGCCGTGGATCGGGTCTTCGTTGCGGGTGGCGAGGGGCAGGTGGAGGCGCAACAGCGAATAGATCAGGCGCTTCTTGGCGCGCTCGATGACCTGCCAGCGGCCCAAATCGACCGGGTTCTTGATATCGGGAATAAGGGCGTTGTGGCGGCAGGCGAGGCAATAGGGATCGGCGCCGGGCGCATGCAGCAGCAGCCAGTTGCAGGCGCCGTGTGCGGCATTGGCGCAATAGACGAACGAGCGGTTGAAGAAGGCCGGAGCCATCCAGATGCCGGGGCCGCCATCGAGCGAGAACAGATTGTTGGTGAGCGGGGCATAGCCCAGTGCGCGGCCACAACGCTCACAGCGGGTGTTCTCGAAATAGAGCAGGTGACCGCAATGGTCGCAGCGGAAGAGCTTCATAGGTACTCACGGGTGACGCGGGACCAAAATGCACTCTGGCGGGTCGTGGTTCCGGCCGCCATCCCGAAAAATTAAGCGCGGCGCGGCATTGTTCAGGAAAGTTGTGGGGACATCCTGAACGCGATGCGTACGCAAATGGCAGAATTGCCGCGACCGCTGGCCTGGCTCGTGCTCGGGCTGACGCTGGCTGCGATGCTCGTGCTGGTGATGGTGGCTGTGGGCCGTGCGCCGCTGGTGCCGGCGGATGCCGGCGTGGTGGCGGCACCGGAGGGTGACCTGGTCAGCTACCAGCGGATCGTCGAGCGGATGCGGGGCGGGGCGGACTACTACACCGCCGCGCATGAAGTGCTGGTGGCCGACGGCTACGGCACGCGCTCGGTATTCAACTGGCGGACGCCGGCCTGGCCGATGCTGCTGGGAGCGCTGCCCGTGGGCTGGGGGCAGGGGATTTTGGTCGGACTGGCATTGGCCGGGGTGCTGATGGTTTACCGCATGATGCGAGAGGACGGCGGTATCCTTGTCGCGGCGCTGGCGACGCTGGCGGTGGCGGGCAGCCTCGGCGGCATCGCCTCGCCGTCGAGCGTGGTGTTCTCGGAGGTGGCGGCGGGGACGCTGATCCTCTTGTCGGTCGCGGCCTACGGTAATGGCTGGCGGATGATCGGGCTCGTGGCGGCGCTGCTGGCACTGTTCCTGCGCGAACTGGCGGCGCCCTACGTGGTGGTCTGCATCGTGCTGGCGCTGCGTGAGAAACGCTGGGGTGAACTGCGGATCTGGGCGGTGGGGCTCGTGGCTTATGCCGCGTATTTCGGCCGGCACTGGTGGATGGTGAGCCAGCAACTGGGACCGATGGACCGCGCCTATGGCGACGGCTGGCTGCAGTTCGGCGGGCTGGGGTTCATTCTGGCGACGGCGGGGTTCAACGGGCTGTGGAGCCTCGCGCCGCCCTGGCTGGCTGCGGTGTTCCTGCCGCTTGGATTGTTCGGGCTCTGGGCCTGGCCGAAGGGCACATTGGCGCTGGCGACGGTGGTTGTATTCGTCGTGCTGTTCGCGGCGGTGGGTAAGCCGTTCAACGCGTACTGGGGTGCGCTCTACACGCCGGTACTGATGCTGGGGTTCGGTTGGGCGATCCTGGCGGTTTGGGAGACGTTGAGGTCGCGGACGTGAGGCATCGCGGCTGTGGCCACCCCCACCCTTGATCCCTCCCCCTTGTGGGGAGGGAATGAGGGTGGGGGTGCCCGCGCTCCGGCGGCTCAGATGCTCCCGATTGTCTTCAGCCGGACCCGCGGGTGGACTTCGTTCTGGCTCATCACCACCGTCTGGGGCCTGAAGCGTTCGATGATGGCGCGGACGTGGGGGCGAATGCTGGGGCTGGTGATGAGGACGGGGATTTCGCCCATCTGGGCGGCGTTTTCGAAGCCCTGCTGGATGCCGATGATGAACTGCTGCAGGCGCGAGGGGGCCATGGCGAGGTGGCGGTCGTTGCCGTCGCCGACCAGGGCTTCGGCGAAGTCGCGTTCCCATTGCGGCGAGAGCGTGAGTAGCGGCAGGTTGCCGTCGGGCCCGAGATTTGCGGCGCAGAGCTGGCGGGCGAGGCGGGAGCGGACGTGCTCGGCGATGGTCTGGGCGGTGCGGCCCGGGCCGGCGATTTCGGCGATTCCTTCGAGAATGGTCGGCAGGTCGCGGATCGAGATGCGCTCGATGAGCAGGGTCTGCAGCACGCGCTGTACGCCCGAGACCGAGATCTGGCTGGGGACGATGTCCTCGACCAGTTTCTGCTGGTCCTTCGAAAGGCCGGCGAGCAGCGACTGGACGTTGGCGTAGCTCAGAAGGTCGGAGACGTTGGCCTTCAGCACCTCGGTGAGATGGGTGGAGATGACGGTCGATGGGTCGATGATCGAGTAGCCGCGGAGCTCCGCTTCGTCGCGCAGCGCCGGCTCGATCCAGGTGGCGGGCAGGCCGAAGGTCGGCTCGGTGGTGTGGACGCCGGGCAGGTTGATCTCCTTGCCCATGGGATCCATCACCATCAGTTGGTGCGCGAAGATCTGGCCGCGGCCGGCGTCGACCTCCTTGATCTTGACCTTATAGTCGTTGGGTTCGAGCTGCATGTTGTCGAGGATGCGGACCGGCGGCATGATGAAGCCGAGTTCGGTGGCGAGCTGGCGGCGCAGCGCCTTGATCTGCTCGGTGAGCCGATCGGTGCCGGTGTCGTCTTCCTTCACCAGTGACAGAAGACCATAGCCAAGCTCCAGCTTCAGCTCGTCGATCCGGAGGCTGTCCGAGATCGGCGCTTCCTGGGCGACGGGATTGTCGTGGGCGTGCTGCACGGCGGCGGTCACCGCATCGCGCTCGATGCCGTCATCGCGCTTTTTGGTCGCCTTGAAAGCGAGCCAACCGACGCCACCAGCGAGGGCAAGGAATGGGATGATCGGCATGCCGGGCAGCAGCGCCAGCGCACCGATGACGGCGGCGGACATGCCGAGGGCCTTGGGGTAACCGGTGAACTGCTTGACGAGGGCCTTGTCGGCGGAGCCGGCGACGCCGGCCTTGGAGACGAGGAGGCCCGCGGCGGTGGAGACGATCAGCGCCGGGATCTGGGAGACGAGGCCGTCGCCGACGGTGAGCAGCGTGTAGACGCTACCGGCTTCCTCGAAGCTCAGGCCTTCCTGCAGCATGCCGATGACCATGCCGGCGATGATGTTGATGAAGGTGATGAGGAGGCCGGCGATGGCGTCGCCGCGCACGAACTTCGAAGCGCCGTCCATGTTGCCGAAGAAGGCGCTTTCGGCTTCGAGGTTCTCGCGGCGCTTGCGGGCGGTGTTTTCGTCGATCAGG
>JBKJMF010000543.1:0-7168 GCA_046596525.1 Devosia sp.
TGCAATGCCTCCGGCGTATCGAGACGGTCTGTCAAAGAAATGTCCTTACGTGCTAGCACTTTGCCATGCTGAAACCCGTCCTCCGCTTCGCCCCGAGCCCCAATGGCTTGCTGCATCTGGGGCACGCTTATTCGGCGCTGTTCACGGCGCTGTGGGCCGAGAATCTGGGCGGCCGGTTTCTCGTCCGCATCGAAGACACCGACATAACCCGAAGCAAGCCGGAATTCACCGCCGCGATCTTCGAGGACCTGCATTGGCTCGGTCTCGAGTGGGAAACCCCGGTCATGCGCCAGTCCGAGCGCTTCGAGGTTTACGCCACCCAGGCCGACCGCCTCAAGCGCCGCGACCTGCTCTACCCGTGCTTCTGCTCGCGCACCGAGATGGCGGCTGCGTCCCACGGCGCCGACCCCGACGGAGCACCGCTCTATCCCGGCACCTGCCGCCACCTGTCGCAGGCCGAGATCAAGCAGCGCTTCGCCGAGGGCCGCGACGTGCAGTGGCGGCTGAAGACCGACGACGCCATGGAACTGACCGGAATCCTGCCCTACACCGTCGCCGCCCCGACACCGATCGACCGTCCGCAGATCCGCTACGCCCGGCCGGAGCGCTGGGGCGATGTCGTGCTCCAGCGCAAGGGCACCCCGACCAGCTATCACCTCAGCGTCGTTGTCGATGACGACGCGCAGGGCGTCACCCATGTCACCCGCGGCCGCGACATGGAGCCCTCGACCGATATCCACGTGCTGCTGCAGATGCTGCTCGGCCTGCGCTCGCCGGTCTACACCTTCCACAAGCTCATCCTCGACGAGGAGGGCAGGAAGCTGGCGAAATCGAAAGGCTCCACATCGCTGCGGAGCCTTCGCGAGGCCGGCAGGACGCCGGCAGATATCAGGCGCGAGTTGGGGTTCTAGGCCGCCAGCTTCTCGGCGGCGAAGAACGGCGCCACCGTCGTCGCCACCGCGTCTTCGAACGGCGTCGCAAAGTCCGGGCCGAGGATGGCGTCCAGCCGCGCATCCCTGAGCTCCATCGGGTTCTCCCACAGGTAGCTCATCTTGCTGACTGCCCGCATCAGCGGGTCGAACAGGCCGATCGCGTTGAACAGGAAGCGCGGGAACACGCCGACCTTGAGCTTCACCGGCGCAGCCGCCACGGCGACCTCAGCCATCTGCTCGGGCGTCACATAGTTGCCGGCGAAGTGGAAGTTATCGAAGCTGCCGAACTCCTTGCGGTGCCAGGCGAGCTTTTCGAACGCCCGGCCGACGTCGGGCAGGTAGGCCCAGGAGTGGCCGACGCCTGGTACGCCCATCATCGCGAACTTGCCCTTCTTGGCCTCGCGCAGCATGGCGAGATCGAACCAGTCGAACGTGCTCTCCGGCCCGTAGAAATCGCCGGCCCGCAGCACGATCGCCTGGATGTCGCCGCGCTTGGCAGCCGCCTGGTACATCGCCTCGACGCGCACCCGGATCTCGCCGCGCGGCGTCTGCGGCCGCTGCTTCAGGTCCGGCGTCACTACGCGGTCGGTGGCGGCATAACTGTAGATGTTGCCCGGGAACAGCAGCGTCTTGCCAACGGTACCAAGAGCCGCGATCACCCGCTCGTTCTGCGCTTCCATCCTGCCTTCGTCCCACTGGTGGTAGGGCAGGTTCAGCGCATTGACCACGACATCGATGTCGCCGATCGCCGCCCGCATCGCCTCGACGTCCTCGGCATCACCTTTGATGAAGCGGACGCCGGCGATCGGCTGCTTGTTCGAGCGCCCGAACCCGGAAACGTCCCAACCGGCGGCGACGAACGCCTTGGCGATGTGATGGCCGACATGGCCGTTGATCCCGATAACGATGACTTTCTGCGCGGTCATTTGCGTGCTCCTTGCTGGTGACCACAACGTAGGAGCAACATCTTCGTTCAGAAATTGGACAAGTTCGTTCTTTTGCCATACAAAAATGAATGGCACGGAGGCCTTGAGCGATGCCCGATCCCGACTGGTCCCTGTGGCGCAGCTTCGGAGCCGTCGTCGAGCACGGCTCGCTCTCTGCGGCGGCGCGGGCGCTCGGACTTAGCCAGCCCACCCTCGGCCGCCATGTCGAAGCGCTGGAGCAGGCGCTGGGCATGAGCCTGTTCGAGCGCACCCTCACCGGGCTGCGGGCCACCGATACCGCGTTGAAGCTCTACGAGCCGGTGCTCGCCGCCCAGCAATCGCTGGCCGAGGCAACGCTGATCGCCGAGGGAGCCAGCGCGGCGCTCACCGGCTCGGTGCGCATCACCTCAAGCACCGTGATGTGCCACTACGTGCTGCCACCGTTCCTGCTCGACTTGCGCGAAACCTTTCCGCAGGTAGCGATCGAGCTGGTGCCATCCGACTCGGCGGAGAACCTGCTGCTGCGCGAGGCCGATATCGCGGTCCGCATGTTCCGGCCGACGCAACTCGAACTGATCACCAGAAAGCTAGGCGAAAGTCCGCTCGTCACCTGCGCCCACGAAAGCTACATCGCCCGCCGCGGCAAGCCGGAACGTGCCGAACAACTGGTCGAGCACGACCTGATCGGCTTCGACCGCTCGGACCTGCTCATCAGCGCCGCCCGCCGCATGGGGTTCGAGCTCAGCCGCAAAGACTTCGTCGTCCGCACCGACAGCCAGACCAATATCTGGGAGTTGATAAAGGCGGGGCTAGGCATCGGCTTCGCGCAGCAGGTGATCGTCGAGGGAACACGCGGCATGGTGCCGCTATTGCCCGATTTCCGCCCGCCGCCGCTCGAAGTGTGGTTGACCACCCACCGCGAACTGTTCACCAGCCGTCGCATTCGTGCCATCTATGACCGACTGGGCGAGGGCCTCAGCCGCTTCCTCGCAAGGACCGCACCATGAACATCACCAGCATCATCACCATCATCGCGCTCGGCGCGGTCGCCATCATTCTCGGCATGGGGCTGTGGAACATGCTCCGTGGCGGCGACCCCAACCTGAGCCAGAAGCTGATGCGCGCCCGCGTCATCGCGCAGGCGGTGGCGATCGTGGTGATCCTCGCGGCGTTGTACTTCTTCGGCCGGGGCAGCTGACCTCCTCTGATCCTCACCCGTGAAACGGGGGAGGGGGACCGCCGTAGGCGGTGGAGGGGGCGACCCAACCGCCGTGCCCAATCTCGCCCCCCCGCTTTGCGGGGAGGATCAACTGAGCTAGCCTCACCACCTCTGAATCGCGGCGGAACGACATGGTCAAACTCAACAAGATCTACACCAGGACCGGCGATGACGGCACCACGGGCCTGGTGCGTGGACCGCGGCGGGTGAAGTACGACCTGCGCGTCGAGGCTTTCGGCACTGTCGACGAGGCGAACAGCTTCATCGGCCTGGCGCGCCTGAATACCGGCTCGATGCCCAAGCTCGACCGGCTGCTTGCCCACATCCAGAACGACCTGTTCGACCTCGGCTCCGACCTCGCGACCCCCGGCGCCGACCCGGCCGGCAGCCCACCGTCGCTGCGCATCACCCCCGCCCAGGCCGATTGGGTCGAGCAGCAGATCGACTATTACAACGAGGGTCTGAAGCCGCTCACCAGCTTCGTCCTCCCCGGCGGCACGCCGCTCGCGGTGGCCCTGCATGTCGCCCGCACCGTGACCCGCCGCGCCGAGCGGCTGGTGGTCGAACTGATCGCCGCCGAGCCCGACGTCAACAATGCCGTACTGGTCTACCTCAACCGCCTCTCGGACCTGATGTTCGTCATGGCGCGGGTGGCCAACGCCAATGGCGAGAACGACGTGCTGTGGTCGCCCGGCAAGTTCACCAACGATCCGGCCCAGTCGCGCGGCTGATGTTCATCCCGCTGCACGATCGCAATCCGGTCCGGCACATCAAGTTCGCCTACGTCACCTACGGCATCATCGGGCTCAACGTGTTGGTGTTCCTGATCCAGCTCGCCCATGGCAGCGGGCTGAGCTTCGATGAGTTCGCGCTGAGCTATGCCGCCGTGCCGGCCTATTTCCTGCAGCCCGGTGCGCCCGACCGGCTGGCCTACCTGCCGGACGGCCTGACGCTCGTCACCTATGCGTTCTTTCACGCCGACTGGCTGCATCTGGGCAGCAATATGCTGTTCCTCTGGGTGTTCGGCGACAACATCGAGGACGCGCTGGGGCACGTGAGGTTTGCGCTGTTCTACCTCGCCTGCGCCGTGCTTTCCGGCCTCGTCTACATCCTCTTCGCCATGGGCACCTACACCTGGCTGATCGGCGCCTCGGGTGCGGTGGCCGGTGTAATGGGTGCCTATATCGTCCTCTACCCGCATGCCCGGGTCTATGTGCTGCTCGGCCTCACCATCCCCATTCCGCTGCCCTTACCGGCCCTGTGGATGCTCGGCGCCTGGGCCGCGATACAGGTGTTCTACCTCGTCATCGGCGACACCAGCCCGGTCGCCTGGTCGGCCCATCTCGGCGGCCTGATCGTCGGCGCGGCGCTCTGCGTGCCATTGAAACGGCGCGACGTGGCGTTGTTCGGCGGGCGCTGATCCGTAAACGATTGATTCACGATCGCACCATTCCGGCACAATCGAGGGAAGGTTTCGTTTACGCCCCGGTCATAAAGTCCCGGGGATGAACATGGATCTGACATCACAGCTACTTGCCGCGCGCTCCGCCGGGACGCAGCAATCGATCGCCATGGCCGTGCTGAAGAAGTCGCACGAGATGGAGATGTCGCTGATCCAGATGGTCGATGCCGTGGCGCGTTCTGCTCCACCGCCCGGCCAGGGGTTGAAGGTCGACAAGTCAGCCTGAACCCGCCGGAGGGGTGTGATGAACCTCGACTCGTCGATCTATCGTATGGCGTTCCGCGAGGCTGATAGCCTCGGCGTGGCGCAGTTGCTCGTCGCCAAAAAGCGCGGCGACCTCGAGCTCCAGATGATGCTGAAGCAGGTCAACGAGGGCTCCCAGAGCACCGGTGCCGATCTCGAACGCACCCTCAGCGACATGGAACGCCGCTCCGACGAGCTCGTCGGACGCATCATCGATCGCACCGTCTGAGCGGTCGTCCTGAACCGTATCAATTCCCTGAACGCCCGCTGAACGGATCGCCCTATCTTTACCCATGGGTAAAAATTCCGCAGCTTTTTCGCGGCTCGCACGTGAGCAATAAAGCCAACCGCTGCGGGGGGTCGCAGAGGAATTAGGCCATGACCGATACGTCCGGTTACGAAAAGATGCGCCGCGGTGAGATCCACAAGGGCCCCGACTGGCACCTGATCGAACTGCAGATCGAAGCCAAAAAAAAGCTCGACCGCCTGAACGCGGTGCCGACCTGGGATATGCCCAACCGCACCGCCATGCTGCGGGACCAGCTCGGCAGCTTCGGCAACAGCTTCGTCATCTCCCCCATCACCTGGGAATACGGCAAGCACATCCACCTTGGCGAAGGCGTGTTCATCAACTTCGAATGCGTGTTCCTCGATGGCGCCGACATCCGCATCGGCGACGGCACGGCGATCGCGCCGCGCGTGATGTTCCTCACCGCCGGCCACCCCGTCGATCCGGCCGAGCGCGAGCTGCTCGACCCCGAGACCCGGAAGCCCGCCGGCGCCTGGACCGTCAACAAGCCGATCACGGTCGGCAAGAATTGCTGGATCGGTGCGGGCACCGTAATCATGGGCGGCGTCAGCATCGGCGATGGCACCACCATCGGTGCGGGCAGCGTGGTGACCAAGGACATTCCGGCTGGCGTGATGGCCGCGGGCAACCCGTGCCGCGTCATACGCCCGGCCAACGCCAAGCCCGAAATCCGCAAGGCCGCCAACGCCGCCTAGCGGATCAGGAACGCCTCGACCTCGGCGCGCGACGGCGCGCCGAGCCGGCCGCCGAACCGCGTGCACTTGATCGCCGCAGCCGCCGAAGCAAAGGCGATGACATTGCGCATCGGCCAGCCTTCGAGCAGACCGACCGCGAAGCCGGCATGGAACACATCGCCGGCCGCCAGCGTGTCGATCGCTTCGATCCTCGGCGCCGGCGAGTGGCGAATGCTGCCGCCCTCTTTCCACCAGCAGCCATCGGCCCCAGCGGTCACCGCGACGAACCCGCCATGGCTCGCTGCCAGCCGCTCAGCCGCCAGTTGCGCCGTATCCACCCCAGTCACCAGCTTCGCCGCACTTTCCGACGCCACCACATGCGTCGCCAGCGGCAGCAACCCATCCAGCACCTCACGCGTCGCCATATCGGCATCGAGGATTGCCGGAATGCCGGCGGCCTTGGCGGCAGCCAGTGCCAGCGCCGCGGCGCCAGGCCAGCGCACATCGGCCATCACGGCCGAAATCCCGCCAAGCTTCGGCGCTGCCTCAGGCGCCGCCATCAGCGTCGGATCATAGCGCGGCACGATCATCGTCGAGCCGGTGCGATCCATGAAGATCGACGAAAAGCCCGAGCGCGACCCCACAACCCGCCGCACCCGAGAACAATCGACGCCCTCATCCGAAATCTGCCGCACCAGCCGATCACCGGTCGCGTCATCCCCCGCCGAAGCCCAAAGCGCCGCCTGCCCGCCGAGCCGCACAATGCTCGCCGCCTGCGCCGCCGCCATGCCTTCCGCCACTTCCACCGCATCGAGCGGAATGACCTTGCCCGGCCCGGCCGGCAGTTGCTCCAGCCGGAAGATGGTGTCCATTGTCAGGGCACCGACGCAGAGGATCTGGCCCATGGGTCAGGCGCCGAGCAGTGTGTCGATGACCGCCTGGCCATCCGAAGAGTCCCATTCTGCCGGGCCAGACAGGATGGCGAGCTCGCAGCCCTTCTCATCCAACAGAATCGTGGCAGGGAGACCCACCGCGAAGTTCCTTTTGAGCCGCTCCCACGCCGAAAAGTTTGCATCCACGTTGAGCGGGAGGTTTTGCCACCCACCCTGGGCAAGGAAAGCCTCGGCCTTGTCGAGTGATGTGTCCCCAGTGTTGATGGGCAGCACCATGAACTGGTCCGAGTTGTACTTGCTCGCCAGCGCATCGAGGGCCGGCATCTCCGCCCGGCACGGGACGCACCAACTAGCCCAGAAATTAACGAGGAGCTTCTTGCCGGCGAAGTCGGCGATGGTTCGGGGCACACCAGCAGGGTCAGTGAACCCCATGTCGGCATAGCCGCGACCCTCGCCGGTGCCGGTCAGCGCCGCCAGCGCGCCGACGGCCGCGGCATCGATCTTCTGGC
>JBKJMF010000530.1:0-7557 GCA_046596525.1 Devosia sp.
CACCCGAGGCAGACGGGCCCCTCCCGGCCTCCCCCAAGAAGGGGGAGGTGGAGAGTCGAGGTTGTGTCTTGATCGTGCCAAGTACACCGGCGAGGCACCTCCCCCTTCATGGGGGAGGATGGGAGGGGGCCGTCTCTATCGGTCAAGCAAACCAGGTCGTCCCCGGATACTGGTGCGCCCGCGCCACCTCCTCGTTCAGCTCCAGCCCAATCCCCGGCCGGTCGGTCAGCGCAATCCGCCCGTTCTTGATGATCTCGCCGCCATCCGTGATCGTCGACCAGTAGTCGCGGTTGAACCAGTGGAACTCGAGGATCAGGAAGTTCGGCACCGTAGCGCAGACCTGCGCCGAGGCCATGGTGCCGATCGGCGACGACACGTTGTGCGGCGCGAACGGGATCGAATAGAGGTCCGCCATCTCGGCGATCTTCCGGCACTCGCTGAGCCCGCCGCATTTCGGAATGTCCGGCATGATGATGTCGACGGCCTGCTGCTCGAGCAGTTTCCGGAAGCCGTGGCGCAGATAGAGGTTTTCGCCGGCGCAGATCGGGGTGGAGGTCGAGCGGGTGATCTCGGCCATGACGTCGATATTTTCGGGCGGCACCGGCTCTTCGAGCCACATCAGTTGCAGATGCTCGAGGTCCTTGGCCAGCCGGATGGCGGAGTGCTTGTCGAGCCTGGTGTGGAGATCGGTGGCGACATCGACTGACTTGCCGGCGGCTTTCACCACCATTTCGGCCAGTTCCACCATGCGGTCATGCTCCCATTTGTTGGGAGTCATGTTGAACTTGTCCTTTTCGTACCAGCCGGTCTCCGACCCGGTATGGCCGTAGGCGCGGATATCGAGGTCGACCTTGAGCGCGGTGAAGCCCGCCTCAAGTACCTCGTCGACCACCGCCTGCACTTCGCCCATGTTCATGCCGGGCGACACTTCGCAATCGCAATAGACGCGGATGTCGTCGCGGAACTTGCCGCCCATCAGCTCGTAGATCGGCACCTTGAGGGCCTTGCCCTTGAGGTCCCACAGCGCGATTTCGATGCCGGTCAGCGCGGTGATCAGCGCTCCGGCGAAGCCGCCCTCGAACACCAGGCTGCGCCGCGTCTCCTCGAAGATCGCGTCGATGGCGAAGGGGTCGCGGCCGACCAGCTTTTCGGCCAGTTCCTGGATGATGGCGATGGCCTGGTAACCGCCATGCACGCATTCGCCCAACCCGGTGACCCCGGCATCGGTCTCGATCTTTACCCACAGATGCATGCAATGGCCGCTCGTCGCTGCCGTCTTCACCGAAGTGATCTTCACGTCGCCTCTCCCTCAATGGCACGAATGCCTTGGCCACTCCTCAATGGCCGACCCGGGCGACGCTACAGTCGCAACGCCCTGTTTGGCCATCAGCTTTTAGGTGGGCAGCGCGGGAACTATTGGGTCAGAAACGCGAAAGGCACCCCTGAGGGTGCCTTCGAGAGATTGGTTGCGGGGACAGGATTTGAACCTGTGACCTTCAGGTTATGAGCCTGACGAGCTACCGGGCTGCTCCACCCCGCGCCAAGAAGATTAAAGCCTTGGGCTTTTTGCGTCCTTTGGATGCGACCATCGCCGCGACGCAAGGGGTATATAGGGGGTGATCCCGGCTACCTCAAGGTAAAAAGCGCGCAGCGTGACAGTTTTTTGACCAGCCGCCCGATCCCTACTGAACCGCCGGAGGCGCGGCGCCATCGGCCGGCGGAACCGTGCCGTCTGCCGGGACCTCCACCTCGGCCGGCGGCTGGGCGCGGCACCCGACACCGAGCTCGCGATAGAGCTTGTTGCCGGCGGCGACCAGCTGGGCCCGTGCCACTTCGAGGCCGCGGCGGCTGGCCCGCGGTCCCAGCGCTTCGGGGCGCTTCGCCACATCCTTGGACAGTTTCTCGAGATAGGGCACGAACAGTTGGATCGACTGCATCGACGAGATCACCTGCGGGCACTTCTTCCCGATTCCTGCGGCGACTGCGGCGGCAAGGTTCGCCTCGGCAGCCTCCCGCGCCTCGATCACCGCCTGGGTGTACTCGGCAGTTTCGACCTTCGCCGGCGTGGCGTAGCGCGGCTCACTGGCCTTGTCGGCCGGCATCGGGAAATTGACGCAGCCGCGGCTCAGCCACTCCTCGGCCCGCACCCGCGCCGCAAAGGTGATGACCCGCGACTGCACGATATGCGACTTCAGCACCAGCGCATCCTTGGCGGGCCGCCCATCCAGCGCCGCATCGGACTCAGCCAGCAGCCGGTAGCCCAGTGCGAAGGCATTCGCGGCGCGGGTCAGCTCGGCGCAATCATTGCGTTGCGCCGCCGGCTGCAGCTTGATCGTGTCCTGCCCGACGGACCTCGTGACCGCGCCGACAAACGATGCCAGCTCCTTGAGGCTCATCTCGCCAATGCGACCGATATCGGTCTCGTCCTGCGCCTGTGCCGGGGCAACCAGCAGCGTGCCGATGACGAGGCCTAGGGCGGCGAGCAGCTGCAGTTTGGGCACGGGCGACATCCTTGAAATGGCAGGCGCAATCTCTCCGATCCGCGGTCCGGGCGCAACCTCGGGTCACACCTTCGGGGGATTGTCTCACACGGCCTCGCCCCCTAGGGTGCGCGCCGAATTCGAGGGCTTTCCGATGCAGATGAAGAAACTTGGCCGTACCGACATCTCGGTGTCGGAGATTTGCCTGGGCACCATGACCTGGGGCAAGCAGAACACCGAGGCCGACGGCCACGCGCAGATGGATTATGCCATCGCGCACGGCATCAACTTCTTCGACACCGCCGAAATGTACGCCGTACCGCCCGATGCCTCGACCTACGGCAAGACCGAGGAAATCATCGGCACCTGGTTCAAAAAGACCGGCAAACGTAACGACATTGTGTTGGCATCGAAGGTCGCTGGCGGCGGCCGGCCCTGGGTGCGCAACGGTCGCGGCATCGATGGCCCCAGCGTCCGCGAGGCCGTGGAAAACAGCCTGCGCCGGCTGCAGACCGACCGCATCGACCTCTACCAGATCCACTGGCCGCGCCGTGGGCATTACCACTTCGAGGGCTCGTGGGACTACAACCCCTACCTCCAGGACAAGCAGAGCGTGGTCCCCAACATGCTCGAAGTGCTGCAGGTGATGGGCGATCTGGTGAAGGAGGGCAAGATCCTCCACTTCGGCCTCTCCAACGAGAGCGCCTGGGGCACCATGCAATACCTGAAGCTGTCGATGGAGCTCGGCCTGCCGCGGGTGCAGACCATCCAGAACGAGTACAATCTGCTCCGCCGCTACTACGACATGGACCTCGCCGAGCTGGCGTTCCACGAGGATGTCGGGCTGCTCGCTTATTCGCCGTTGGCGGCGGGCGCCATCTCCGGAAAATATCTGGGCGGCGTGCTGCCGGCAGGAACGCGCGGCGCCGTCGCGGGTTCGGCCTACCGCAACAACCAGTACACCGAGCCGGCGATCCGGGCCTACATGGCGCTGGCCGACAAGCACGGCCTCGACGTCTGCCAGATGGCCATCGCCTTCTGCCTGACCAAGCCGTTCATGACCTCGGTGATCATCGGCGCGACGACCATGGAACAGCTGAAGCTGGATATCGCCGCGGCGGATGTGCTGCTGTCCGAGGCGGTGCTGGACGAGATCCAGCAGATCTTCATGCTCTATCCGAGGACTTTGTAGGGGGCCAAAGCCACAAGCAGACGGCCCCCTCCCGGCCTCCCCCATGAAGGGGGAGGTGAAGAGTCGAGGCTGTGGCTCGATTCGTGCCAGGAACTGGATGCGGCACCTCCCCCTTCATGGGGGAGGATGGGAGGGGGCCGTCTCTATCAGTCAGCACTCCCCCCATTCCGCCTGCCCGAGCCCTCGCGCAAATCGCTTCCGCATTGCGGTGGCGATTTGGCATCGTAATTCTCGACCAAGCCGATAGTCTTTGTCATTCTACTTCGCATACACCGGGGGCTTTCTCCTCCCTTCTCCTGGCGGCAATGCGGCCCTGCCGCCTCCCCCTGTGGGCGGCGGGGTCGACCCAAACGAGGAGACGTGACGTGCAGCACTTCATTGGCATCCTGACTCCACGCGAAGACCTGCCGCCCGGCGACGATCGGCAAAAGCCGTTCTTCGGTCCCGAATGGCGCCTCAGCCGCACCGAGCGCGACGCCGCGCTACTGACCGGCAAGGGCCCGTCCTCTCCCGACGAGCCACGCGACCACTTCGAAGGCATGCGTTTCGTCAGCCTGTTGTCGCCGCCCTTCATCTGAGCTGATCGCCAACTCCGCATGGTGGAATAGTAGGCTGGCGCTATAAAGGAGCACCCGAATCTCCGAGGGCTCCGGCGCCATGACGCTGTTTGCGACGCTTTTCCCGCTGGTCTGCTGGTTCGCCTACAACTATGGCGTGCCGCTGCTCGAGCGACACCGCCCCTCGCTGTCGGTGATCATGTCGATGCAGCGTCGCCGCTGGGTGGCCAACGCGGTAAAGCGCGACACCCCGATGGACGCCATCCTCGCCGGCAACCTGATGGGCTCGGTGAGCTTTCTTGCCTCGACCTCGGTGCTGCTGGTGCTGGCGGTCTTCACTGCGTTCGGCAACGTGACGGCGCTCAGCGACACGCTGACCACCATCGGCCTTAAGGCCATCTACAACGCCCAGGACGTGCAGATCCACCTGTTCGCGACGCTCTCGATCTTCGTCCTGAGCTTTTTCGCCTTCACCCTGGCGCTGCGCCAGTTCAACCATTTCTGCATCCTGCTCGGCGCCATCGAGCACTCCGAGCATGTGTCGCGTGACGAGATCGAAGGCATCGCGCAACTCAACACCCTGGCCGCCAAGAACTTCAACAACGGCATCCGCGCTTACTACTTCGCGGTGCCGATGGTCGCCTGGTTCGCCAGCGAATGGCTCGCCATCGCGGCGAGCGTGATGACGGTGGGGTTCCTCATCCACCGCGAGTTCTTCTCCACCGCCCACCGCGTCGCGGCGTCCATTGCCGTGCTGGCCAGCCGGCGGGAGAAGGAGCACAGTTGAGGGCCACCCGCCGCAGGTCAGGTGAGGCGCTTAGCGGGTGGGTCTGCCCGCACCCGCACCCGCACGCCGAAGCAGGCGCTTGAACCCGATGAGGTATCGGTACTCGTCCCGCTGCTGCATGTCTTCCAGTGTCTCGATCGCCGGCGCGCCGATCTGTTTCGAAAGATGCAGGACGAGTTCCTCGCCGACGCACAGCCCGACATGAGCGCCCCAGCTGTGGGGATTGTTGTGCACCATCACCAGGTCGAATGGCTCCATGCGATCGGCCACGGCCGTGTGCTCGACATCCTCCCACAGATCGCTGGAGCGGAAGTCCGGCAACGCGAAGCCATGGTGACGAAGCAACGCGAAAGCGTATTGTTGGCAGTTGGCGCCGCCGTCCACGCCGGTCACGCCCAGGGCACCGGGAAAGCGATCGGCGCTGTATCTCACGTCCCAGAAACGCTCCGGAATCGGGATCGATGACCGGCTCGAGTCAAGCATCCCGCCCTCAGTTATCGATCTTGCTCTTCGGATAGGTCTTCACCGTCGGCGTCTCGGTCGGCGCCAGTAGCGCCGTTTCCAGCCGCTTGCGGTTGTCCGCCCCCGGCCGATAGCCCAAATCCGCCGCCCGCTGATAATGCTCCAGCGCTTGCGCCGTATCCAGCGCCACCCCCAGCCCGTTCTCGTACATGTGCCCGAGATTGTTGAGCCCCACCGGGTTGTCCCGGTCGGCCGCCTGCTGGGTGAAGCTCAGCGCCTTGGTGAGGTCGCGCTCGCCACCGTCGCCATCGAGATACATCAGCCCCAGATTGGCCGCGGCATCGGCATTCTCGCTCTGCGCTGCCTGCCGATAGTACTGGCGGGCCAGTGCAAAATCCTGCGGCACCCCGATGCCATCCTCGTAGAGCAGCGCCAGATTGAGCTGCGCCTGCGCGATGCCCTCGTCGGCCGCCTTCTGGTACAGCGCCACCGCCCCGTCGAGATCGGGCTTGGTGCCATAGCCATGCTGCTTCAGATAACCGAGCGCATTGGCGGCCAGCGCATAATTCTGGTCGGCCGACGCCTGATACAGCGCGGCCGCGCGCTCGTAATCCGGTTCGCCCAGCGCCCCGGTCTCGTAAAGCTTGCCGAGGTTGAACTGCGCCCGGCCATCGCCGATATCGGCGGCCCGCTGATACCAGGCTGACGCTGCCACCATGTCACGGTCGAGCCCGAGCCCTTCGGCATACATCGAACCGAGGTTGGCCATTGCCCGCGGCAACCCCTGCTCGGCTGCCCGGCGATACCAGCGCGCCGCCTCGAAATAATCCTGCCCGACGCCCTCGCCGTAGTCGTAAGAGAGCCCGAGGCTGTCCTCGGCTGGCGCGAACCCTGCATCTGCCGCGAGCTTCAGCAGCTCGGCCCCGCGCGTCATGTCTTGTGGGGCGCCCTGGCCGACGATCAGGATATCGCCGAACAGCGTCTGCGCCAGCGCGTTGCCGGCAGTCGCGGCGGGCTCGAGATAGGTTACGGCCTGCGTGGAGTCGCCGCCGGCATCGTAGGCCCGGCCGAGCCAGGCCTTGAGCGGCGCCGATTCCGGATCCTCAACCAGTGCGGCCGTGCAAGCTTCGATGGCCGCAGCCGTGTCGATCGCGCTGCTGTCACGGCCGGTTTCGGCATAGCCTGTCTCGTACTGGCTCGCCGCCTTGGCCGCACAGCCATCGAACAATTCGGTTGCGGACGCCGGAGCCGCGCCGAGCCCGATCGCCAGCATGGCGCCGCCAACCAGCGCTCGTTGCAGCAAACTCAACCGCAGCAAACTCATCGCTCCACTCCCACTTCGCCCGCCTCGATCATAGCGCTGCCGCCCGGACGCGCCAGCCGCAATGTGCGTTCGAGGAAGCTCGCCACCTCCCCAGCAAGGCTCGAACGCCGGCTGAGGAGACTCCCCAGCTCGAGCAGCGTCGAAGGATGGGTGAAGCGTGGATAATGCCGCTCTGTGACCATGACGCCGTGCTCGCGCAACCGGCGGGCCAGCGCCACGGTGTTCTGCGGCCCGACCACGATGTCGCCATCGGCGCTGCCGAGAAACATCGGCGGCGCGGCAGCGGTGACGAGGTTCACCGGCTGGGTGGACAGCGGATCGGCGGCCCCGTTGAACGTGCGGATGCTGATCGGCACGTCGAACGGATAGAAGTTGTACGGCCCCGACAACCCGACTACGGCGCCGATCGCGCCGGCGACGCCATAGTCCGGCTCCAGCGCCAGCATCACCGCATTGTAGGCACCTGCGGAGTGCCCCATCAGCGCCAGCCGCGAGCCGTCGCCGCCATGCTCCGCTGCATGTTCCAGCGTCCATCGCACCGCAGCCGCGCAGTCATCGAGGAACACCGGATACTCAACCTCCGGCAGCGCCCGGTAGTCCGGCACCACCACCAGATAGCCGAGCCCGGCGAGCCAGCGCGCGACGAAACCGAAGTCCCGCCGGTCACCCTCGGTCCAGGCGCCGCCATAGATGAACACCACCACCGGCACGGGGCCGTCAGCCTTCACCGGCCCATAGATATCGAGCTTCTGCTT
>JBKJMF010000066.1:0-4719 GCA_046596525.1 Devosia sp.
GGCCACCTCGAACACCCGGCTCAGGTCCTTGGCGTAGAAATACGATGCCAACCCGAACTCCGTCGCGTTGGCCAGCCGGATCACCTCCTCGACGGTCTCGAACCGGAACAGCGGCGCGACCGGCCCGAACGTCTCCTCGCGCGCCAGCACCATTTCCGACGTGGCGTCGGCAACAATCGTCGGCTCGAAGAACAGCCCCTCTTTGCGCTTGCCGCCGGTCAGCACCCGGCCGCCCTTGCGCAGCGCGTCGGTCAGGTGCCGCTCCACCTTCTCGACCGCCTTCTCGTCGATCAGCGGGCCCGTAGTGATCCCCTCCCCGAACCCATCGCCGACCCGCAGCTTCTCCACTGCAGCGGTGAGCTTGCTCGCGAACGCGTCGTACACTCCCGCCTGCACATAGATGCGGTTGGCGCACACGCAGGTCTGGCCGTTATTGCGGTATTTCGAGATCATCGCCCCCTCGACCGCCGCATCGAGATCGGCGTCGTCGAACACGATGAACGGCGCATTGCCGCCGAGCTCGAGGCTGAGCCGCTTGATCTGGTCCGCCCCCTGCCGCATCAGGATGCGGCCAACCTCGGTCGAGCCGGTAAAGCTCAGCTTCTTCACCACCTCGTTCGAGCAGAACTCCTTGCCGAGGTCCGACGAATGGGTCGACGGCAGCAGGTTGAACAGCCCAGCCGGCAGCCCTGCCCGCTCCGCCAGCACCGCCATCGCAATCGCCGAAAGCGGCGTCTCGGCCGCCGGCTTCGATACCACGGCGCATCCCGCCGCCAGCGCCGGCGCCACTTTGCGGGCCAGCATCGCGTTGGGGAAATTCCACGGCGTGATCGTCGCAACGACGCCGACCGGCTGCTTGATCACGATGATCCGCTTGTCTTCCTGGTGGCCTGGGATGGTGTCGCCATAGACCCGCTTGGCTTCCTCGCCGAACCACTCGACATAGGCAGCGCCATACAGCACCTCGCCCTTCGCCTCGGGCACGGGCTTACCCTGCTCTGCCGTCATGATCGCGGCGAGGTCGTCGGCATTCTCGACCATCAGGTCATAGAGCTTCCGCAGCACCGCCGCCCGCGCCTTGCCGGTCTTTTTCGCCCACACCGCCTGCGCCCCCTCGGCGGCTTTGATCGCCAGCTTCGCTTCCGCCACGCCGCAGTTCGGCAGTACCGCCAGCACCTCGCCGGTGGAGGGATTGGTCACCTCGAATGTCGTGGCGTTCTCGGCCGTCTCAAGCCAGCGCCCGCCGATGAAGGCGGCCGCGCGGAGCAGCGATGTGTCCTTGAGGCGGTTGTTGAGCGCGTCAGTGATGAGCATCGAATTCTCCTTTGGCGGAAGCTCTGCGCCTCACCCGTACTGAACGCAAGTGGCCTTGCCGGGCTCCAAAACTTCCGATTGGATGCGCGCAAAATCAACGCGACCACAACAAACGGGGGAACATATGCAGAGCGTCTATCAGCACCACGAGAAGGAATTCGGGCACCTGATCCAGGGCAGCGCCAAGCTCGAAACGCTCTATTCCGATTGCCGCTGGGCCGAGGGCCCGTGCTGGTTCGGCGATGCCAACCAGCTGGTCTGGTCCGACATCCCCAACAACCGCATGCTGCGCTGGACCCCCGATGGCGGCGCCTCGGTGTTCCGCCACAACTCGACCTACATCAACGGCAACACCCGCGACCGCGAAGGCCGCCTCGTCAGTTGCTCGCATGGCGGCCGCAACGTGGTGCGCACCGAACTCGACGGCAGCATCACCGTGCTCGCCGACAGCTATCGCGGCAAGAAGCTCAACGCCCCCAACGACGTGGTGGTGAAGTCCGACGGCACCATCTGGTTCACCGATCCGGGCTACGGCATCCTCTCCGATTACGAAGGCTACAAGGGCGAGTTCGAGCAGGACGGCTGCTACGTCTTCTGCCTCGATCCGTCCACCGGCGAACTCAAGGTCGCCATCGACGACTTCATCCGCCCCAACGGCATCGCCTTCTCACCCGACGAGAAGCGCCTCTATGTCGCCGATAGCGCCTACAGCCACGGCGCCGACCTGCCCCGCCACATCCGCGTCTTCGACGTCAACGACGGCAACACGGTGAACAACTCCCGCGTCTTCTGCGTCACCGACACCGGCCTGCCCGACGGCTTCCGCCTCGACGACCGCGGCAACGTCTGGACCTCCGCCGGCGACGGCGTCCACTGCTTCAACTCATCAGGCGTATTGCTCGGCAAGCTGCTGACGCCGGACACCGTAGCCAACGTCGAATTCGGCGGCCCCCGCCGCAACCGCCTGTTCATCTGCGCCACGCAAAGCGTGCACAGCATCTACCTGGCGGTGAATGGGGCAACGCGGCCTTAGCTGCGCCGCCGCGGCACCAGCCGGGTGACGTTGCTCCCGAGCCGCTGGTTCACCACGGCGCGCGGTGGCACGCTGGTCGAGCGGACGACGTCGGCGAACCAGTCGTCCTCGACGAAGGCGATGGTGTTGGAGGTGAGGTCGTAGCGGATCGCCAGGGCCTGACCTGTGGTCGAGCGCATGCCGGTCATCGCCGTAGGCTGGTGGGCACGTTGCTGGGCCATTGGAGCCTCCGAAGTGCGGGGCGGCCAGTTCAGCCGCAACACTTCATTAACCATGACCGGTGCTAAGGCCATGACGGTTGGGCCGCACAATTGTGACAGCCCAACCATCTGATGTTGCAGCAAAATTGAACGATACGAGGGCGCGCACTGGTGCCCCCGCCCGCGAATCACGCCTGCTGCGCGACCGCCAGCACGGTCAGCACGTGCTTATTGCCGCCACGCGCCTCCCAGGTAATCGACTGGCCGACATCGAGGCCGATCAGTGCGGTACCGACCGGGGTCAGCACCGAAATCTTGCCCTGGGCGATGTCGGCGTCTGCCGGATAGACCAGTTGAACGGTGCGCTCCGGCCCGTTGTCCGGACGATAGGTCACGGTCGAGCCCATCCGCACCACGCTCGAGCCAAGCTTGGGGGTCGGGACGACGCGGGCGCGTTCGATCTCGTACAGCAGGTCGTCGGCGGCATCGGAGCCGTGTCCGCTGCCGGCGAGCGCCAGGGCGATGAGTTTGCGGTGGTCGTCCTCGCTGAGGACGATACGCGGTTGCAGGTCATAGCGACGCAAGGATTGCATCTTGGGTATTCCTTTCGATGCGCGAACGTCTGCGGTCTTCGCCGCGACAGTTCACGCTGGTGTTTTGGATTGGCGCCCTCTTGGCGAGCCCGAACGGAAACATCCGTATGGGTCTCGGGATACCCCAGACCCGGCGGCGCCTAGGCGCGGATCATGGGGCTATATGCCTGCGACCGGGGTTTCCCGGTGCGGTGCCATAACAATGATGGTCGCAAAGCAAGACATGCCGCTCAATATGGGAAGCCCGGCGGCAATGTCAAATCGGCCGGCCGTCACGCCGTCGGCAGCGAGCTGAACCCCGGCGGGATCGGGCCCTCATACGTGCCCGTCCGCACATCGGTGACCGCCGCGGCGGGCGGGCCGGCATTGAGCTCCATCAGGATGTGCTGGATCTCGCCTTCGTCGCCCGCGAATACGGCCTCGACCGTGCCGTCGCGCCGGTTGCGCACCCAGCCGTCGAGCCGCAACACCTCGGCTTCGCGCTCGACGAAAGCGCGAAAGCCCACTCCTTGCACCCGTCCAGTGATCACCACATGGACGGCGCGGCGCATCAGAACGTCGCGCCGATCTGCCAGGGCACGAACTCGTTATCGCCGTAGCCCAGGAGTTCCGATTTGCTCTTTTCGCCCGAAGCGACGGCAAGGATCTTGTCGAAGATCTCCTGCCCCTTGGCTTCCAGCGAGCCGCCCTCGACCACTTCGCCGCCGTTGATGTCCATGTCGTCGAGCATCTTGTGGTAGATATCCGAGTTGGTGGCGATCTTGATCGACGGCGTCGGCTTGCAGCCATAGGCCGAGCCGCGTCCCGTGGTGAAGCATAGTATATTCGCACCGCCGGCAACCTGTCCCGTCGCCGAAACCGGATCGTATCCGGGCGTATCCATGAACACGAACCCCTTTTCGGTCACCGGATCGGCATAGTGATACACTGCATTGAGTGGAGTCGTCCCACCCTTTGCCGTTGCTCCCAGAGATTTCTCGAGGATAGTGGTAAGTCCGCCGAGTTTGTTGCCGGGCGACGGATTGTTGTTCATCTCCATGTTGTTGCGCTCGGCATAATCTTCCCACCAGTGGATGATATCGATGAGCTTTTCGCCGACCTCACGGCTTTTGGCGCGCCGGGTGAGCAGGTGCTCCGCGCCGTAAACCTCCGGTGTCTCCGAAAGAATCGCCGTCCCGCCGTGCCGCACCAGGATGTCCGCCGCGACGCCGAGCGCCGGGTTGGCGGTGATGCCCGAATAGCCGTCCGAGCCGCCGCACTGCAGCGCCAGCATCAGTTCCGACGCCGGCACCGTCTCGCGCTTCGCCTTGTTGACGATCGGCAGCATGGCTTTGACCGCCTCGACGCCGGCTTCCACGGTCTTCCGCGTGCCGCCCACTTCCTGGATGGTCATGGTGCGGAACGTCTCGTTCTCGGTGACGCCGTAGGCTTCCTTGAGCCGCGGGATCTGGAAGCCCTCGCAGCCGAGCCCCACCATGATCACCCCGCCCATGTTCGGGTTGGTGGCATAGCCCCAGGTGGTCTTCTTCAGGATGTCGAAGATCACCCCGCGATAGTCGATGACGCAGCCATTGGCCTG
>JBKJMF010000159.1:0-3422 GCA_046596525.1 Devosia sp.
ATCCGGCTCACCCTCGCGTTGACTAGCGGCTTGACCGGCGAACCGGTCCTTGCCGTGATGGTTTCCGCCTGAACTGCAGCGACCCGCACCCCACCCGGTCTCCTCCGCACCAACCACTCGTCATGATCTCGCTTAGGTGCAGCGGATGGGCATAGATTCGCATGGGTGGGGAGGGCGGGGATAAGTTCTTTGCAAAATGCTCGGTGCCCCTCTCCCCCTTGGCGGGGGAGAAAGCGAAATCTTAGGTTTAGCGTCTTCGCTAAGCCTTAGATTTCGCAAGAGAGGGGGTCGATGGAGGGCACCGTGGCTCCGCGCCCCCTCTCTTGGAAAGGCTTAGCCAAGAAGCTAAGCCCAAGAAATTCCATTCTCCCCCGCCAAGGGGGAGAGGGCATCGAGTGATTGGCTCGATCATTCCGGACCGGATCATCTGTCGCCCGCATAGCGGCCGATGGGCCCCGGCCACCAGCGTCATTCCCGCGACAGCGGGAACCCAGTGGGATGTGCAGTTCAGGAGTGGAGACATCGCACCGGTTCCCCGCTTCCGCGGGGATGACGCCGGTGGAGGGGAAGCAAGACCGGCTACACCGCCCGCCGGGTGCCTTCGTAGCCCGCGACGAGGCGGTCGATGGTCATGTTCCAGCCTGCGACCATGCCGCAGTTCATCCACCAGTCGACGCGTTCCTCGGTCATCTGGTCGGGGAGTTGCAGATGGAAATCCATGACGGTCTGGGCGCCGCGTGGCGATAGGCGGATGGTGACGAGGGGGCTGGCGTCGAGGTTGTCGAGGTCAAGCTCGGGCCAGCCGCCGACGGCACCCCAGGAGAAGACCAGCTTCCTGGCGGGGACGATCTCGCGATAGACGCCGCCGGTGAAGTACTGCTTTTCAGCGTTTTCCACCATTTGCTGGCGCCACTGGCCGCCGACGCGCAGATCGACGGAAACCGGCTCCGCGGCCAGCCTGTCGATGGTCTCGGGGTTGAAGTACCAGTCGAGATAGGCCGGGTCTGTCCAGGCCTCGAACACCATGTCGGGCGGGGCGTCGAAGATGCGCTGCAGGGTGATGCCGCGATCGAGTTCGTAGGTGGCGGTCATTTCAGTCGTCTCCCTTGGTCTTCGGTTTCTCGGTTGTCGGTTTCTTGCTCGTTGCTTTCTCGAGGTCGGCACGGGCCGTCATCATCGCATTGAGCTGCGCATCCAGGCGGTCGAAGCGCTCGTTGAAGAAGCTGCGATACTGGCCCATCCATTCATCGGCCGCAGCAAGAGGCGCGGCCTCGAGCCGGCAAGAGCGAAACTGCGCCGAGCGCTCTTTGCTGATCAGGCCAGCTTCCTCCAGCACCTTCAGGTGCCGCGACACGGTGGGGAGGCTGAGCGCAAACGGCTCGGCCAGCTCGTTGACGGTGGCCGCGCCCTGCGTGAGCCGCGCGAGCATGGCCCGGCGGGTGGGGTCGGCGAGAGCAGCGAAAGTGGCGGTGAGAGGGTCAGTCATTTGCTCGATCAAGTAATTGCATGATGCAGTAATTACATGAGTGCGCAATCACGTCAAGCGACTTGGCGGGCGTGCTACTTGTTGGGGGCGTCAGCGCTGAGCAATGAACGTACCAGCGCGGATTGGCTGCGCACGCCGGTCTTGTCGAAAATGCGCTGTAGCTGGGTACGCAGCGTGTTGACGCTAACTGCGAGCAGGTCGGCGGCGCTAGCAAGGTCGTGGCCATCGACGATCAGGCGGGCAAGCCTGACCTGCGCGGGGGAGAGCCGGTAGACTTCCTGCGCTCCCGCGATCCGGCGTGCGACCGTTTCGGCATCGTCGAACGACACGAGCGCCTTGCCGTCCTCCAGGAGGACCCAGCAATGGAGAGGAACTCCCGTCTCATCCTCGCCGAGCGCCACCGCCCAGGTCTGTTTCGGCGCGACGCTCAACGGCCGCTGGCTCTGCAACTCGTCGAAGGCGAGGCGCACCGCATCGCGAAGCCCGGGGTTGCGTTCGCGCCGCCGCGCGCGCAGCCGGCCAGCAGCGCTGACGAGGCCGGGGTGGCCTCGCAGCCGCTCCCGCGCCAGTCGGTTCGTCCAGAGAATCCGTGCATCCGCGTCGACTTCGATCAGCGGGCAATTCGCTTCCTCGACGCCGCTCTCCATCAGCACCATGCAGCCGATTTTCCAGGCCCCATCGATCCGATGCATGATCTTGAGCAGCCGCTTGCGGTCCTCGCCGGTGTCGGTGCCAATCTGGTCGTAAGTGACCCAGGCCATGTTCCCGTCGACGATGACGTTGACCTTCTCCCAGCGGACGCGCTCGGCGAAGGTGTGCTTCTCCGGAAATCGCTCGACGATCTTCTTGATCCGGGCGGCAATGGCGTCCCAGCCTTCGTCCACCCTCACGCCGAGAGAGGCAAAGGCCTCCATCCGGCGGGCTTGCGGCGACTGCACCCAGTGGCTCGCCAGCGCCTCGAAGTCGCGCTGTAGCCACGCTTCGGTTTCGCCGCGGATCACGGCGAGGATCGCGACTTTGTCGGCGTCGCGTTCGTCCATCCCGCGATCTCCGGTGAGGTCGGGCGGCAGCATATCACGGCTGTCAGCGAGCGGCATGGTGCCGGCTCAGATCAGGAATATGCCGAGGATCAGGATCACACTGGTCATCATTGCGATCGAGCCGAGCAGTCCCGGCCCCAGGCGGGGCACGGTGATCTGCTGCGCGTAGTAGCGGTCCTCCGACCGGGCGTTCATCGGCGCTTGGCGGGGCCCGGCGTGAAGGTTGGCGGCGACGAGACTGTAGATGTCCATGACGTCCTCCTGGAGCTCATCCCAAGCATCCTGGCAGGGAAGAACTCCGGGAGCTGTCATGCGGGCGGACGACAGGGCGCGGCTACTTCTCGAGCAGCAGGTGCGACTGCGGCTGCCAGCCGATGAGACGGGCTGCCTTGGAGAGGTCGTGTTCTTCGCCGGTCTCGTCGCCGACGATGAATACCGCCTCGAAGCGTCCTTCGGCGGGAGGGGTGACTGCTTCGATGGCGCCGAGATAGGCGTTGGCCATGTCCTCCTCGTCGAGCGGGTAAACATAGCTGCCGTCGTCGGCCCGCTGCGGGTTGCTCCGCTGCGCGAGATAGTCCGCCCGGCGGCGTGGGCCGCTGATCCTGAGGCCGATGATGTTCATGTCGAACCAGTGGGCGAAGTAGGCGCAGATCTCCTCGCCAAGCCCCTTGGTCAGGCCGTAGACCGAGGGCGAGTCGAGCGGCACCGTGTCTTCGCTCGGATAATTCGGCCGGTGACGATAGTGGACGCTCATCGAGCTGGTGTAGACGCCGCGCTTCACGCCGGCCCCCTGAGCCAGATACAGGAACAGGTGCAGCGCCTTGGTGTTGAGATCGTAGTTGTTGACGATGGTCTCGATGTCCTGCGCCGTCACCATCCCACCCTGGGCGCTGCGC
>JBKJMF010000308.1:0-7451 GCA_046596525.1 Devosia sp.
CGTGCTCGACGAGCCGATCCGCGACGGCTTCGGCCGGCTGTTTCTCGATGACACGGTCTGGCGGGTACAGGGCCCCGACCTCGCCGCGGGTTCGAAGGTGCGGATCGTCGAGGCGCACGGGGCGTTGCTGAAGGTGGAGGCCGCCTAGGGCTTCAGATCCATCGGCACCGGCGGCTTCTCGAACTTCAGCAGGATCTCGACGCGCTGGTTGGCGCTCAGGTACGGGTCGTTGGGGAAGAACGGGTCCGTGTCGCCGCGGCCGGTGACCGATTTCAGCCGGTCGGGGGTAAGGCCGAATTCCTCGAGGATCTGGCGCACTACGTTGGCGCGGTCGAAGCTCAGCTCCCATTCGCCGTAGCGCGGGTTGTCATAGGTGCCGCCGGCTGAGGTGTGGCCCGCGATCTCGATCTGGTTGGGCAGCTTGTTGAGCAGGGGCGCCAGCGCGGCCACCGCCTTGCGGGTGATCTCGTATGGATACTTCGAGCCCTCGGGGAACATGGCGCGACCCTGCTGGTCGGCGATTACGATGTTCAGCCCGTCCTCGGTGCTCTCGACGATGAGGTTGTCCGCCAACGCTGTGATATCGGGCTGGTCCTGCCAGGCCTGCTTCAGGCTCGCTGCGGCAAGCGCATACTGGGCGGCGCGCTCGATATCGGTGCGCTCTTCGGTAAAGGTGTTGGCTTCCTGGCCCTGGCTCGAGTTTTCCTGTTGGTCCTCGGTGGCGAACTCCGTCTCCGCCTTGGTTTCGGCGGACGAAACGAACTTGAGATAGTTGCGCTCGGGGTTGCCCTGCCGCTCGATCATGCCTGTCATCTGCGAGAACGGCTGGATGCCGAAGGCATTCTGCACCGAGCCGGCTGCCATGTTCAGTTTCTCCTGGTCCTGCACCGAATAGCTCAGCAGCATGACGAAGAACGCCATCAGCAGGCTCATCAGGTCGGCGAAGGAAATGACCCAGGTGCCGCCATGGCCGCCGCTGCCGATGCTCTTTCTGCGGATCGCCATCACGCAGCTTCCAGCAGCTTTTCGCGGGTATGCAGCGGCAGGAAGCTCGCCAGTTCGTCGCGGATGGTGTTCGGGCTGCGGCCCTCGCGGATCATGATCAGCGCTTCGATGATGAGGGTCCGGTTGGTGCCCTCCTCGGTGGCGCGATTGGCGAGCTTGTCGGCAATCGGCAGGGCGAAGACGTTGGCCAGGACGGCGCCATAGAGCGTCGTCAGTAGCGCGATCGCCATGCCGGGGCCGATCTTCTTGGGATCATCCATGTGGCCGAACATCGAGACGAGACCGATCAGCGTGCCCACCATGCCCATGCCGGGGGCGGCTTCGCCGAAGGCCTTGAAGATCTTGTGGCTCTCCTCAATGCGCTCGTAATCGAGGTCGCGCTCGCGCTCCAGCGATGAGCGGATCGCGTCGGCGGCGAAGCCGTCGGCGATCATCCGCACGCCGCGCTTGAAGAACGGGTCGTCGACCTGCACGTTTTCGAGCGCGATCGGCCCCTGCCGGCGCATAGTTTCGGCAATCTCGGCGATCTGGTCGATGAGATGGGTGGTCGAGACGTGCTTATAGAACATCACCGACTTGAAGCCGTTGACCGTGCCGTTGGCGAAGCCTGACATGGTGTAGCGCGCCATCACCGCCATGGTGCCGCCGCCGACCACGACGACCGTCGCCAAGAGGTTGACGAAGCCCATCGGGCTCGATCCCTCGAGCAGGATCGCCACGATCAGCAAGGCGAAACCGCCAACAATCCCGATGAGGGTTGCGATATCCATAGTCACGAGCCCCGACGCTAAAAGTCGAGGATCATCCTGCCCGCCATCGAATAATTCGCGTTTAAGCGCAAGGGTTAACGGGGTATTTTGTGATCGGCGTTGCTGCGCGGGGCAAGGCTTCCTTAACCATAAGCTGCAAGGGTTCGTTGACGATTTTCGACCGGGGCAGTGCAGCAGATGGGAACGAGGAGAGAGGGCATTGCCGCAAGCGCCATGGCGCTGGCGCTGCTCGCCGTTCCCGCGGCGGCCGGCGAGTTCAACCCGCTCGGCGACGGCTCGGATTTCAACAATGCCGACCTGACGCGCGACACTGCCACCGGCTGCGAGAACTGCCGCGCCACGCCACCCTATGAGTGGGGCGATGCGCCGTTCGACCTCGACTGGAGCCTTGGCCTGCGCGGCGGCATCAAGGATGACGGCACCGGCGATGGGCCGACCTACGAACTGATCGCGCTGCCGAGCTTCACCCTGCGGCACGACACCATCCGCGGCGGCTATGATGTCGGGCTGAAGGGTGAACTCACCTACGACGTAGAAGGCAGCGCCCGCATCGGCTCGGTCACCGGTACAGCGGGTGGCGAGTACAAGTTCGACGCGCTGACCACCTTGGCCGGCCGCGCCGATGTCACCGTCTCGCAAGACGATCCGGACAGCTCCGATTATGCGCCCAACGTCACCTCGGCTCCGCTAGTGGTTTCGGGCAGCGGCGAAGCCAGCGTGGCGCGTGACCTCGGTGCGTTCAACCTGGCACTGCGCGGCAGTGCCGGTCGCGAGATCTATGGCGAGACCGTCTATGACGATAACTCGACCAGCAGCAACGACTTCCAGAACACCACCGGCTACGGCGCGGGCTCCCGCCTCGGATATGAGCTGACGCCCGGCCTCGTCGCCTTCATCGACACCGAAGCCGACTACCTGGCTTACGACCAGCCGTCGCCTAGCCTCTTGGTGAAGCTCGACAATGTCACTTATGCCGGCCGCGGCGGGCTCAGCGCCAAGTTCAGCCAGACGCTGGAACTCGAAGGCTCGCTGGGGCTCGGCTACACCGACTTTGCCGACAGCTCGCTGCTGGATTTCTCCGCCGTGCTGTACGACGCCAAGGCGACATTCCGGCCTGACGAGACACTGACGCTGACTGGCGCCTTCACCACGACGATTTCACAGCCGGGCACCACCTCAGGCGCCACGGCGAAGCTCACCTACGCGGCGGTGGGCGAGGCGAGCTACCAGGTGAACCCGTGGCTGAAGCTGCGCGCCGACGCCCAGTGGAGCGAGGCGCATTACCAGGGCATCGACAATGACGAGTACAAGTGGGGCTTCGGGGCGGGGGCGGACTACCTGCTCAACGAGCACACCGACCTCACGGCCGATTACAGCTTCCTCCGCACCGAGAAGACGCCTGATCCAGCCACCGACGAGCATCAGTTGACCCTGGGGGTCGAGTTCCACCGCTGATCCGAGGGATTAGATCAGGTGGCGGATTTCCTTGCGGAAGGCTTCGGCGAGGTCCGGCCGGTCC
Source organism: Devosia sp. (assembly GCA_046596525.1). Lineage (GTDB taxonomy): Bacteria > Pseudomonadota > Alphaproteobacteria > Rhizobiales > Devosiaceae > Devosia_A. The sequence continues at coordinate 3,295 of JBKJMF010000308.1, forward strand.
AGCGCGAACACCACGTTGGCGGTGAGGAACCCGAGTTTGCTACCGCAATCGAACACCTTGCCGTCGTACTTCACGCCGGTGAAGTTCTGGGTGCGGATCAGGATCTGCATGGCGTCGGTCAGCTGGATCTCGCCGCCGGTGCCCTTGGTCTGCTCGCTGAGCAGGGCAAAGATTTCGGGCTGCAGGATGTAGCGGCCGGAGATGAAGAGGTTCGAGGGCGCATCGGCGGGCTTGGGCTTTTCCACCATGCCGGTGATGCGGAAGCCGCTGTCGGGCCCTTCGCCGCGGGCGACGATGCCGTAGCTGCTGGTTTCCTTCGGGTCGACTTCCTCGACGCCGATGATGTTGCCGCCGGTTTCCTCGTAGGCCTGCATCATCTGCTTCAGCACGCCCGGCTTGGCCTTGAACACCATGTCCGGCAGCAGCAGCGCGAAGGGCTGGTTGCCGACGAGCTCGCGGGCGCACCACACAGCGTGGCCGAGGCCCAGCGGTTCCTGCTGGCGGGTGAAGCTCGACTGGCCGGCCGAAGGCAGGTCCTGCTGCAGCTCCTTCAGCGCCTCGGTCTTGCCGCGAATTTCGAGCGTGTGCTCGAGTTCGTACTGGCGATCGAAATGGTCCTCGATGACGCCCTTGTTGCGCCCGGTGACGAAGACGAAATGCTCGATCCCCGCCTCGCGCGCTTCATCCACCGCGTACTGGATCAGCGGCCGATCGACCACCGTCAGCATTTCCTTGGGCATCGCCTTGGTGGCGGGCAGGAAGCGGGTGCCGAGACCCGCGACCGGGAAGACGGCGGTGCGCACACGATTGGGCAAGGAGGACTCCTGGAGGCGGGAGGAAGGCTATAAGCCGTTTCTTAGCATCTCGCGATTTAGCGTCCATGCCATTAATTTCGGGTTTTGAGGGTGAACCATGACGGTTCTGGTGACAGGCGGCGCCGGCTATATCGGCAGCCACATGGTGTTGCGGCTGGCCGATGCGGGGCAGGCGGTGATGGTGCTCGACAACCTCACCACCGGGTTCGACTGGGCCATCGACCACCGCGCCACCTTCGTCCGGGGCAATGCCGGGGACATGGAACTGGTCGGCAAGATCATCGCCGAGCATGGCATCACCGAGATGGTGCATTTCGCCGGCTCGATCGTGGTGCCGGAATCGGTCAGTGATCCGCTCAAGTACTACGCCAACAACACCGCCACCTCGCGCAACCTGATCGAGGCCGCGGTGAAGGGCGGGGTGAAGCTCTTCATCTTCTCCTCGACTGCTGCGGTCTATGGCAATGCCGGGCTCGAGCCGGTGGCCGAAACCAGCCAGCTGATGCCCGAGTCGCCCTATGGCCGCTCCAAGCTGATGACCGAGCTGATGCTCGCCGACGTTGCCGCGGCGCACCCGCTGACCTACGGCGTGCTGCGCTATTTCAACGTCGCCGGCGCCGATCCCAAGAAGCGCAGCGGCCAGTCCTCGCCGACCGCGACGCACCTGATCAAGGTCGCTTCGCAGGCGGCGCTTGGGCAGCGGCCGAGCATGGGCATTTTCGGCACCGATTTCCCGACCCCCGACGGCACCGGGGTGCGCGACTACATCCATGTCAGCGACCTCGTCGAGGCGCATGCGCTGCTGCTCGAATACCTGCGCAAGGGCGGCGCCTCGGTGACCATGAACTGCGGCTATGGCCGCGGCTTTTCGGTGCGCGACGTAGTCCGCACGGTGAAGCAAGTGTCCGGCGTCGACTTCAAGGTCATCGAAGAGCCGCGCCGTGCCGGCGACCCGGCCTCGATCGTCGCCAAGGCCGACAAGGTGCGCCAGGTGCTCGGCTGGAAGCCGGCGCACGAGGACCTTACCGAGATCGTTGACGCGGCGCTCAACTGGGAGCGCTATTTGGCCACACGGAACAGGTAGCGATTCGCCATGCAACGTAACCTCGCTCTCGTCGTCGCGTTCCTCGGTCTCACCTCGCCAGCGTTCGCTGAGCCGGTCGAGAGCTTCGAGTCCTTCATCAAGAACTTCGAAGCGACGGCGGTGGCCGGTGGCGTCACCCATGAAACCTACGCCAAGGCGATGTACGGGCTGACGCCCGATCCGAATGTGCCGGAGCTGGTGAGCGGGCAGCCCGAGTTCACGACGCCGTTGTGGGAGTACATCGACAAGCGCGTCAACGAGTGGCGCATCGGCAAGGGCAAGGAATCGATCGGGCAGAACCAGGCCCTGCTGACTGCGACTGGCCAGAAGTATGGCGTTGATCCCTATCTCCTGAGTTCGATCTGGGGCATCGAGACCAACTACGGTCGAGTGCTGAGTGATCCTCAGTATATCCGTCCGATCATCCCCTTCTTGGCAACGCTCGTGCATCAGCGGCGCGTTCGGCTCGAAGGCGACACGGCGGACCTGATCGCGGCGCTGCTTCTGGTACAACGCGGGCCGCTCGACGCCACCCAGCTCATCGGCAGCTGGGCCGGCGCCATAGGGCACCTTCAGGTCAACCCCACCAACGTCATCAAGTACGGCACGGACGGCGATGGCGACGGCGCCATCGACCTTCAAAACTCTCTGGCCGACGCGCTTGCGACGTCCGCGGAGTATATCATTGGCCTCGGATACAAGCCGGGCCTCGAATGGGGCTACGAGGTCGACGTGCCGGATGGGTTCGACTATCTGCTGGCGACGCGCGACCAGTTGCGGCCCATCTCGTTCTTCGCCGAGCTCGGCGTAGGGCGGGTCGGCGGGGCTGCCTTCAGCGACACCTCGATCCCGGTGTTCCTCTACGCGCCGACGGGGGCGAAGGGGCCGAAGTTCTTGATGACGAACAACTATCTCGTCCTCAAGGGCTACAACTTCTCCGACAGCTACGCGATGGCGATCTCACATCTCCAGGACAGACTGAAGGGCCGCGGCGAGTTCATCACGGCCTGGCCGCGGGATACGAAATTCCCCAATCTCGAGCAGCGCAAGGCGATCCAGGAGGCGCTGATCAAGCTTGGGCTCTACGACGGCCTGGTGGACGGGCGCATCGGGCCGGTGAGCCAGGCGGCGTACGCGAAGTTCCAGGCGAGCAAGGGCGAGGTGGCGGATGGGTTCATCACGCTCCACACCTACGAAGAGCTGGCCGCGGCATCGCAGTAGATTTATCGCGAGCGGCCTTCAATTCACCGCCGTGGATGAGCTAAATGCGTGCCATGCAGAAGAAACCCAACCGGTTCGTACTCTGGGTCGTCGGCGCCGTCGTGGCGGCGCTGGTGCTCACCGATATGCTGCCGATGTTCGCGCAGGCCCGCGAAGCCGAGCTCGCGGTGCCGGCGATCACCCAGCAGGCCGATGACGGCCGCGTTCTCGTGGCCCAGCAGGAGCAGCCGGCGCCGCGCAAGAAGCGGCGCACGCTGATGGACCTGCTGTTCGGCGATGACCAGCCGCAAGAGGAAGCCCCGGTGGTCGAAAAGCCGGTGGTGAAAAAGCAGAAGAAGGCCGCCATCCCGCCGCCGGAAAAGCCGAAGATCGAGAAGACCCTGGGCGCCACCCGCCTCGCCATCTTCGGCGACTCGATGGCGACCGATGTCGGCAAGGCGCTGGAGCGCTTCTACGCCGAGGACCCCAACATCGCGATCCTGACCCAGGGTGTCGGCTCGTCGAGCTTCGTGCGCCCGGATTTCTTCGATTGGCCCAAGACCATCAACGAGCAGATCGCCGCCAATGGCTTCGACATCGCGGTGGTCCTGATCGGCATCAACGATCGCCAGAAGATGCGCCTGAACGACCAGAGTTATGGCTCGCTGACCCCCGAATGGACCACCGAGTACTCCGCCCGCGTCAACAACGTGGTGAAGGCGTTGCGTGCTGCCGGCAAGCCGACCATCTGGATCGGGCTACCGCCGATGGAGGCGCCGAAGTTCGGCAAGGCGATGATCCAGGTCAATGAGATCCAGCGGCTCGCGGCGTTCAGCGGCGGCGCCGAATTCCTCGATATCTACGAGCGCTTCGCCACGGAGGGGGGCGGCTACACCTCGCGCGGCCCCGACCTCAACGGCAACCAGGTGCGCATGCGCAAGGATGACGGCATCCATTTCTCCACCGCCGGCGCCGACAAGCTGGCGTTCTACCTGAGCCAGAGCCTCAAGAACTACTATCGCGGCGGCGGCACGGTGGGCATCGAGGTCGCCGATCCG
>JBKJMF010000563.1:0-4120 GCA_046596525.1 Devosia sp.
CGACCGGCTTCAATGTCGGTTCGGACAACGGCGAGTTCGCCACCCTTGAAGCCGATATGCGCGCGCTGGCCGAGATGGGGGTCGACACCGTCGAGATCGGCGTCACCAGCCTCGACCAGCGCGCGCATATCGGCTTCGAGAGTGGCGAACTCGCCGTTGTCCGAACCGACATTGAAGCCGGTCGCAATGATGTTGCTCATGATGATCTCCAGAACTGCGGTGGTCAGTGGGTGATGCGGCGCCCGTCTTCGAGCGAGAACAGGTGCAGGGCGCTGTCGGCGAGGCTGAGATGCACCGGAGTGCCGGACTTCAGCTCGCTGCTGTCGTTATCGAGCGCGACGATCCGGCTGCCATTGGCATCGGCATGGATCAACCGCGACGCGCCCAGTTCCTCGACATAGTCGACGACGGCCGAAATCGCGCCGTGGGTGTCTGAACCGGTGCGGCGCACGCCCTCCGGACGCACGCCGAGCACCATCTTGCGGCCGGGCACGCGCACGCCGTTGAGCTGGCTGACGTTGAGCCGGCCGCCGGTACCGTGGACGAAGTGGCCCTCGGCGTCGAACTCGCCTTCGAACAGGTTCATCGCGGGCGAGCCGATGAAGTCGGCGACGAAGCGGCTGGCCGGGTTGTTGTAGACCTCGGTCGGCTTGCCGATCTGCTCGACCCGGCCGGCATTCATGATGATCAGCTTGTCAGCCAGCGTCATCGCTTCAGTCTGGTCGTGGGTGACGAACACCGAGGTGACGCCGAGATCGCGATGCAGGCGCCGGACTTCGGCACGCATGGCGACGCGCAGCTTGGCGTCGAGGTTGGAGAACGGCTCGTCGAACAGGAACACCTTGGGTTCACGCACCATGGCGCGGGCCATGGCGACACGCTGACGCTGGCCGCCTGATAGCTCGCCCGGGCGGCGATCGAGGAACGTCTGAAGAGATACGGATTCCGCGACCTTCATCACCCGCGCTTCGCGTTCCGCCTTGGGGATCTTCGCCACCTTCAGCGCGTAGCCGATGTTCTGCTTGACCGTCATGTGCGGATAGAGCGCGTAGTTCTGGAACACCATGGCGCAACCGCGCTCGCGCGGCTCGAGCTTGTTGACCACCTTGCCGCTGATCGAAATCTCGCCCTCGGTGATCTCTTCCAGCCCGGCGATCATCCGCAGCAGCGTGGACTTGCCACAGCCCGATGGCCCGAGGATGACGACGAACTCGCCCGCTTCGATGTTGACGTCGACGCCGTGGATCACGGCGGTCTTGGCGTAATTCTTCTTCACGCCCTTGATGGTGATCTGAGCCATGGGTCTATCCAATCATTTGTCGCGGGAAATGAGGCCACGCACGAACCAGCGCTGCATGAAGGCAACGACGAGCAGCGGGGGCAGCATGATGATGAGGGCGCCTGCCATGGTGACGTTCCAGTCGGGCGTGCCGTTCTGGGCCGGGATCAGCGCCTTGAGCTGCATCACCACGGTGCCGAAATGCTCGCGGTCGGTGGTGATCAGCAGCGGCCAAAGATACTGGTTCCAGCTCGAGACGAACATGATGGTGGCGAGCGCGAGCATGTTGGTGCGCGATAGCGGCAGCAGCACATCCCAGAAGAACTCGAGCGGATGCGCGCCATCCATCTTGCTGGCTTCCACCAGCTCATCCGGAATGGTCATGAAGAACTGCCGGTAGAGGAAGGTGCCGGTCGCGGTGGCGACCAGCGGCAGGATCAGGCCAGTATAGGAATTGAGCAGGTTCCAGTTGAGCGCGATCTGCACCCCGCTCACCGCCTGCACCAGCCCGGTGATGCCCAGCGTATCGAGGATCACCTGGAACGGCAGCAAAGCGTTGGCGGCGATCGAGTAGGTCGGCACGATGCGCACTTCGAGCGGCAGCATCAGGGTGATGAAGATCAACCAGAAGCAGAGCATCCGCGCCTTGAAGTTGAAGAACACGATGGCGAAGGCGGACAGCGACGCGAGGACGATCTTGCCCACCGTGACGCCCACGGCGACGATCAGGCTGTTGATCAGCTTGGGGCCGAGGTCGCCGCGGGTCCAGGCTGCCGCGAGGTTCTCGAACAGGTGCGTCGACGGCAACAGGCTGATCGGCACCTGGCTGACTTCCTGCAGCGACTGGGAGCCGGCAACCAGGGTAATCCAGAACGGGATCACCACCAGCAGGGCGCCGAACGCCATGGCGACGTAGGTGATGAAATCGAAGAAGGGGGAACGCTCGATCACGACTTCACCTCAGTTGTAGTGGACGCGCCGTTCGACCCATTTGAACTGGACGAACGTGAGGCCGATGACGAGCAGCATGAGGACGATCGACTGTGCAGCGGCGCCCGAGTAGTCGAGGCCTTTGAACCCGTCGAAATAGATCTTGTAGACCATGACTTCGGTTTGCCCGATCGGGCCGCCCTCGGTCATCACGTCGATCAGCCCAAAACTGTCGGTGAAGCTGGAAATCAGGTTCATGATGAGCAGGAAGAACGCCGTCGGGGCGATCAGCGGCAGCTGCAGATCAATGAGGCGCTGGAACGGCCGGGCGCCATCCATGGCGCCCGCTTCCGTAATCGAGCGCGGGATCATCTGCAGCGCCGCGAGAAAGAAAATGAAGTTGTAGCCGATGCCCAGCCAGGCATGGCAGACGATGACCATCATCAGCGCCTGAAAGCCGTTGATGGCCGGATTCCAGATGCCCGGCCAGATCTGGTTGATCGAGCCGATCAGCCCCGATTCCGGAGCAAAGATGAAGCGGAAGGCAACGCCTGCGGCGGGGGCCGCGATGGCATAGGGCCACACGTAAATCGACTGGAAGATCCGGGTGCCCTTCAGCGAGCGATCGACGAACGCCGCGAGGGTGAGTGCCACGGCCATGGAGAGGCCGGTCGAGACGATGGCGTAGAACGCGCTGCGGAGGACCGTGGTCCAGTATTCGCGGTCGCGGAAGATGGCGAGGAAGTTGTCGAGCCCAACCCAGGTGTTGCCGCCGCCCCAGGGCTGCTCCAGCGAGAACGCCCAATACAGCGCCTGCATGGTCGGCCAGTAGAAGAAAACGAGGACGAGGAGTAGCTGTGGCGAGAGCAGCAGCCAGGGCATCCACCCGTTGCGATAATAGGCGCGGCGTTCCATGGGGACCTTCCACCAAAATAGAATGCACGGACGGCCGGGGCCGTCCGTGCTGAAGTCAAGCAGAGATCAGAGCAGGCTCTTGCCGGCGTAGGTCGCTTCGAAGCGGCGGAGGATTTCGTTGCCCTTGGCATCGAATTCTTCGAGCGCCTGCTGCACCGGCACGTTGTTGAACATCACCGACTGCATGGTCTTGACCATTTCGGCGCGGATCGAGGCGTAGTTGCCGAGGCGGATGCCGCGGGTGTTTTCGCCGGCCGGCATGGTCAGCGATTTGATCGCCAGTTCGCGGCCCTTGTAGGGAGCGGCGTCATAGAAGCCCGCAGCCTTCATGGCCTCGAAGCCGCTGTTGGTGACCGGGATGTAGCCGGTGACCGTCGACCACCACTGGGTCTGCTCGGGAGTGGCAAGGAAGTTGTAGAAGGCGGCTGCGCCCTTGTACTCTTCGGCCGACTTGCCCTTCAGCGTCCAGAGCGATGCGCCGCCGACGAAGGAGTTGTGACGCTCGAAGCCATCGAGCATCGGCAGCATGGCGTTGGTCCAGTGCACGCCTTCCTTGGCCTGCTTGCCGAAGGTGCCGTGATCGGCCACCGACGACGAGGTGATCTGGCACTTGCCGTTGACGAAAGCGTCATTGGCGGTCTCGCCGGCATCCTTGGACTTATGGACGAAGAGACCTTCGTCATACATCTTCTTGATCCAGGTCAGCTGGTCGACGAACTTGCCCTTCGACACCACCATTTCGGCGTCGAGGCCATCAAAGCCGTTGCCCTTGGTAGCGATCGGCTGGTTGTGGATGGCTTCGAACTGCTCGAACCACTGCCAGGCGCCGGCCGGATCGAACGCCACCGGGCAATCATAGCCGGCGGTCTTCATCTTGCGGGCGACGTCTTCGACCTGGCTCCAGGTCTCCGGGATGCCTTCGAAGCCGACTTTCGTCAGTGCGTCGGTGTTGTAATAAATCTGGGCGGTCGAGGAGTTGAACGGCATCGACAGCAG
>JBKJMF010000177.1:0-5304 GCA_046596525.1 Devosia sp.
GCCCTGTTCACGCTCGCCAACTGGCTGAAGCTGCCGCCCTACTTCCTGCTCGGGCTGAAGAACCCCGACGCCTTGTGGGGCGCGCTGGCGCTGGCCCCAGCCGTGCCGCTCGGCATCTGGCTCGGCCGCATCGTGCATGACAGGCTCGACCAGAAGACACTGTTCCTCTGGTGCTACGGGCTGCTCTTCGTCGCGGCGCTGAAGCTGACGGTGGATGCGGGGCTGGCGTTGTGGGGGTGAGCCGGTCAGCCTTACCGGCCTTCAAGCTCGGAACGGATCAGCGCCATCACGGCTTGCAGGCGCGGAAGATCGTCCTTGACGACACTCCAGATGATGTCATCGGAGATGCTTTGATATTCGTGACGCAGGACATTTCCAACCGCCCGAACTTTCGGCCAAGCGATCTCTGAGTGCCGCGCCAGGAGCTCTGGAGGCAAATGACGTGTCGCTTCTGAAATGATCTCGATGCCGCGCTGAACCCCATGGCGCATCAACCAGTCAGCTTTGAACTCATCGACTGTCTTTGCGGATGTCGCTTCGATGATACCTGCGATTGCCGCCTCGATGTCAAAAACGAAAACGAGCGGGTTGCGCTTCATCAGAACACCCGGATTGCATCCTGCTGGATGCTCTCCCTCAGCAAGGGGTGGAGGCTGTCGCGGGTCGTCACGTCGATCGGGAGTTGCAGTTCGTCCTCAAGATAGAGCTTGATCCCGACCAGATCGAGCAACGAAAACCGGCTCTCCCGATCATAGTCGATGAACAGGTCGATGTCGCTGCCATCGGCCGCTTCGTCGCGCACCGTGGAGCCGAACAGGTAGAGCGACGTCGCGCCCATCGCCTTGAGGGCGTCGGCTCGCTGGTTCAGTTCACGCAAGGCGATGTCGCGTTTCATGCGTTCATCATAGCGCAAAGCGCCATGGCTGAAAACGCGGTCGCCTCTCCGACAGCCCGGCATGCGTGCGCCGAATGTGCCCGTCCTGCCCGCCCCCTGTCGCGCACGACGCGCTGCCGCTATTGCCGAGCGCATGACCGCCGCCCTGCCCCTGATCCGAGACGCTCGCGACAGCGACTCCCAATCGCTGGCCTCGCTGATCGCCGCGAGCTTCGCCGAATATCCGAACTGCCTGTTCGAATGGTCGGAATTCCCCGAGCTGCGCGCACCGGCAAGCCACTTTTCCGCCAAGGGCGGGCAGCTCTGGGTGGCGGATGCGCCCGGCGGCGGCATCGCCGGCTCGCTCGGCGTCGTGCCCGTTCCCGAGCAGAACGCGGTCGAGATCTTCAAGGTCTATGCCGACCCGGCCTTTCGCGGCTCCGGCCTCGCGCAGGCGCTGTTTGCCCGCGCGCTTTCCTTCGCGGAGGCCGGCGGCTTTGCCGAAATGATGCTGTGGTCCGACAGCCGCTTTGCGCGCGGCCATCGCTTCTATGAAAAGCTCGGCTTCGTGCGCTGGCCGGGCGAACGCTATCTCGCCGATGTCTCGGCGACCTGGGAGCACCACTTCCGCAAGGCGCTGAGGGGCAAGCCTCTCGCCGGCCGCACGCCATGAGCCTGACCACGGCGCTGCGCGCCGCGCTCGGCATCGCGCTGCTGACCGCGATGGACGCCGTGATCAAGGGGCAGTTGCGCGAGCATCCCTTCATCGTGGCGCTGTTCATGCGCTTCGCCATGGGCGGGCTCGTCTCGCTCGCGGTGCTCGCCGTCGTACGACCCGCCTTTCCGACGCGCGCGAGCCTGATCGGCAATGCCATCCGGGTCCCGGTGGTCGTGGTCACGGCCGGCAGCTTCTTCTACTCGCTCTCGGTGCTGCCGCTGGCCGAGGCGCTGACCTTGTCCTTCCTCGCGCCGGTCTTCGTGGCCTTTCTCGGAGGGCTGCTGCTGAAGGAGAGGCTCGACAGCCGCATTTTCACCGCGCTCGGTTTTGGCGTCGCCGGCATGCTGGTGATGGTCTGGCCCCGGCTGCAGGGACATCTGCCCAGCGCGGAGCTTGGCGTCGCGGCCGCCCTGTTCTCGGCCGTCGCCTACGCCTTCAACCTGATCCTGCTGCGGCGCATCGCGCTGAAGGAGCATCCCGCGATCATCGTCGTGTTCCAGAATTGCGGGCCGGCGCTTTGCCTCGCCATTCCCGCCATGCTCGCCTTCGTGCCGATGACGCTGGCCGACCTTGCCGCCTATGGGCTGGCCGGGCTGCTCGCCGTCGGCGGCCATCTGATGCTGACCTCGGCCTTCGCCCGCGCCGAGGCCTCGCGGCTGGCCCCGATCGAATACACCGCGCTGATCTGGGCGAGTCTGCTCGGCTACGCGATGTTCGGCGAAGTGCCGCTGATCACGACCTATGCCGGGGCGCTGCTGATCATGGCGGGGGCGGTGGCGGTCAGCCGGCGGTAGGCTTCAGCCCTTCGCCTTTGCCGCCAGCACCAGACACGTCTCCGTCCCATGCGCGAGCAGCCTGCCGCGCTCGTCCGACAGCCGCCCCTCGCTGGTGATCACACTCCCGCCGCGATGGATGAGCTTGCCCTCGCAGCGCACGACGCCGCTCTGCGGCATCACTGCGCGGACGTAGTTCAGCTTCATCTCCAGCGTGGTGTAGCCCTCGCCCGCCTTCAGCGTCGAATGCGCGGCGCAGGCCATGGCGGAATCGAGGATCGTCGCCGTCCAGCCGCCATGGATCGTCCCGAGCGGATTGAAGAAGCGGGCCGAGGGCGTACCGGTGAAGACGACGCGGCCCTCTTCCGCCTCCACGAGGTCGAAATCCATCGTATCGGCGAAGGGCGGGCCGGGGTGACGTCCCTCGATCATGCCGCGCAGGAAGGACAGCCCGTCCTCAGCCACAAGGACCTCGCGAGACACCACTCCAAACCCGCCCGCCATGATCCGCTCCCCTGATGTGTAGATACACGATAAGGGTGCGATGTCGGTTTGGTCAAGCGCCAGCGCCGGCTCAGACCGGCTGTCGTGCGATCCGGCGCAGCGCCTTCAAGCCTTCGCGCGTCTCGCCCCAGCGCGCTTCGCCGAGTCCGCTCTCGATGCGCTGCTGCGCCGCCCGCCAGTACGGGATCGCGGCCTCGATCGCGGCACGGCCCTTTGTCGTGACGGCGTAAATCGAGGCGCGGCCCTTGCAGACCACCGGCTCGACCAGCCCCTCCGCCGCCAGAAGCTGGAGATTGCGGGTCAGCGATGTGCGCTCCAGCGCGAAGCGTTCGGCGAGTTCGGTGACGGAGCGCCAGGCACCCGTGCTCAGCGCCGAGAGCAGCACGAACTGCGTGATCTTGAGCCCGCTCGGGCGCATCGCCTCATCATAGGCCCGCGTCACGGCGCGCGCTGTCATGCGCACATGCAGCGCGACGCAGGAGCGGGCGATATCGTCGAGGCGAGGGTCGGGCCGAGGATCATGAGGAGGCGTCGTCATGCTGCCATGCTAGCGTGTCCGTCTTCGAATTGGCAGCCGGCCGGCCGGCCCCGGCATCGCGCCGGAATTCACCTTCATGCGCGATGCTTCCTTGACTTCGGCAAGCCCCGCGCCTATCTCCGCGCCATCGGTTGGCACTCTCTTCAAGCGACTGCTAACAGATGCCCATCGCGGGCGCCGTCCGCGCGGCCCGCACCAAAATTCGATCCAAGAGGAAGACAGAACCATGAAGTTCCGTCCGTTGCATGACCGCGTTGTGGTCCGTCGCCTTGATGGCGAAGAGAAGACCAAGGGTGGCATCATCATCCCCGATACCGCCAAGGAAAAGCCCCAGGAGGGCGAAGTCGTGTCCGTCGGACCCGGCAACCGCGATGAAGACGGCAAGCTGATCAAGCTCGACGTGAAGTCGGGCGACCGCGTCCTGTTCGGCAAGTGGTCGGGCACCGAGGTCAAGATCGATGGCCAGGATCTCCTGATCATGAAGGAATCCGACATCATGGGCGTCATCGGCTGAACGCCTGAGACCGCTCTTCCCGCAATTTTATAAGGAGTTGCTCTCATGGCAGCCAAAGACGTCAAGTTCTCCACCGATGCGCGCGACCGGATGCTGCGCGGCGTCGAAATCCTCAACAACGCCGTCAAGGTGACGCTGGGTCCCAAGGGCCGCAACGTCGTCATCGACAAGTCGTTCGGCGCGCCGCGCATCACCAAGGACGGCGTCACCGTCGCCAAGGAGATCGAGCTTTCCGACAAGTTCGAGAACATGGGCGCCCAGATGGTGCGCGAAGTGGCCTCGAAGCAGAACGACGCCGCCGGCGACGGCACCACGACCGCGACCGTTCTCGCCGCCGCCATCATGCGCGAAGGCCTGAAGTCGGTTGCCGCCGGCATGAACCCGATGGATCTGAAGCGCGGCATCGACCTTGCGGTCGAGGCGATCGTCTCGGACCTGAAGAAGAACTCCAAGAAGGTCACGACCAACGCGGAAGTCGCGCAGGTCGGCACCATCTCGGCGAACGGCGACGAGTCGGTCGGCAAGATGATCGCGACCGCGATGCAGAAGGTCGGCAACGAGGGTGTCATCACCGTCGAGGAGGCCAAGACCGCCGAGACCGAACTCGACGTCGTCGAGGGCATGCAGTTCGACCGTGGCTATCTCTCGCCCTACTTCATCACCAATGCCGAGAAGATGGTCGCCGAGCTCGAAGACGCTTACGTGCTACTGCACGAGAAGAAGCTGTCGGGCCTGCAGGCCATGCTGCCGGTGCTGGAAGCCATCGTGCAGTCCGGCAAGCCGCTGGTCATCATCGCCGAGGACGTCGAGGGCGAAGCCCTGGCGACGCTGGTCGTGAACACGATCCGCGGCATCCTGAAGGTCGTGGCCGTCAAGGCGCCGGGCTTCGGTGACCGTCGCAAGGCGATGCTCGAAGACATCGCGATCCTGACCGGCGGCAAGGTCATCGCCGAAGAAGTCGGCCTGACGCTCGAGAAGGTCACGCTGGCCGATCTGGGCCAGGCCAAGCGCGTCGAAGTGGGCAAGGAAAACACCACCATCATCGACGGCATGGGTGCCGCGGCCGACATCGAAGCGCGCGTCAAGCAAGTGCGGGTGCAGATCGAAGAAGCCACCAGCGACTACGACAAGGAAAAGCTCCAGGAGCGCGTGGCCAAGCTGGCCGGCGGCGTTGCCGTCATCAAGGTCGGTGCTGCCACCGAAGTCGAGATGAAGGAAAAGAAGGCCCGCGTCGAAGACGCACTGCACGCCACCCGTGCCGCTGTGGAAGAAGGCATCGTGGCCGGTGGTGGCGTGGCGCTGCTGCGCGCCAAGCAGGCTGCGGGCACGATCAAGGGCGACAACGCCGACCAGGACGCCGGCATCAAGCTGGTATTGAAGGCG